>VXTA01000132.1 GCA_009837685.1 Chloroflexota bacterium
GTGTACTTCCATAGTTCGTTGCCTCGTCGATGGACCGGGAAACCGATGCGCTCGAACTCTTCCCAAGCAGCACGTCGTAATTCGTGGTGCGCATCGGCACCGCTCATGTAGCCCTCTTGATGCTCAGCCAAGTGGTGCCAGTCGTCACGGTACTGCGCTAAATGTCGAGCCGTGTTCTTCGGCATCACGGCTGCGTTTAGGGTCATAGGATTTTTGCTACTTCCCGTTTCGCTGAGCGGCGAGGTAGTCTCGATAGCCGTTCTGCTCAACCTTCTCTGCCAACGATGCATCACCCGTCTCGACAATCTTGCCGTCTACAAGGACGTGCACGATGTCCGGATGCACGAAGTGGAGCAATCGCTGGTAGTGCGTGACGATGACAAAGCTACGTTCTGGAGAGCGCATCTTGTTGACACCATCGGCAACCGCCTGCAATGCATCGATGTCGAGTCCCGAGTCGGTTTCGTCCATGATCGCAATTCGTGGATCTAAAACCTGCATCTGAAGCATCTCGTTGCGCTTCTTTTCTCCACCCGAGAAACCTTCGTTCAAAGACCTCTTGATCAGATCTGGGTTGATCCCAATCTCTTCGACCTTTTCATCGAACAGCTTGGAGAATTGTCGTACTGACGTCTTTTTCTGGCCGTTAGCATCGTCGATAGCGTCTTTCGCCGCCTTGAGGAATTGCCAAGGTCGGACACCCGGAACTTCTGATGGATACTGCATCGCCAAAAACAATCCCAGATGGGCGCGTTCGTCCGGCATCATTTCGACGATGCTCTCCCCATCGACGGTGATGTCGCCATCAGTGACGGTGTACGACGGTTTACCCATCAGCACATTGGCAAGTGTGCTCTTGCCACTGCCGTTGGGCCCCATGATCGCGTGCACCTCGCCCGGATTTACCTCCAGATCGATGCCCTTCAGTATGACTTCGTCGCTGTCGGTGACAGCAGCGTGCAGATTCTCAATCTTCAGCATTCGGTCTCTCGCGTAGATTGTCCAAGTTGTTTTCCGACTCTCGTTGCGCCTTGAGACGCGCCCAGATGTCGGATGATCGATTCAGGTATCAGTTCGCTACTGTCGGCTACGTTCAAGGTCAGAACAAAGCCGATTGGTCGAGTGATGCTTCGCGGCTTCACTACCCGACTGCGCCTTCCAAGCTGACTTTCAGCAATTGTCCGGCTTCAAGTGCAAATTCGAACGGCAACTCTTTGATCACGTCCCGGCTCCAACCAGTGATGATCATGTGGTGAGCATCCTCTTCGGAAATTCCGCGCGACATCAAGTAGAAAAGCTGCTCGTCGCTCACTTTGGATGTGCTGGCCTCGTGTTCCAACCGGGCGGTCGGGTTGCGCACCTCGATGTATGGGACGGTATGAGCACCGCATTGATCGCCAACCAGCAACGAGTCGCACTGCGTGTGATTCGTAGCGTTCTCTGCGCCCGGCAGAATCTTCACGCCGCCTCGATAGGTGTTTTCACCATGACCTGCAGAGATACCCTTCGATACGATAGTCGACTTGGTATTTTTTCCGATGTGGATCATCTTGGTACCGGTGTCGGCCTGTTGGTAGTTGTTGGCAAGAGCAACGGAGTAGAATTCGCCCACCGAGTTGTCCCCTCGCAAGATGACCGACGGGTATTTCCAAGTGATCGCCGAACCAGT
Organism: Chloroflexota bacterium; assembly: GCA_009837685.1. Taxonomy (GTDB): domain Bacteria; phylum Chloroflexota; class Dehalococcoidia; order Lucifugimonadales; family Lucifugimonadaceae; genus Bin127. The sequence goes on from VXTA01000132.1 coordinate 1,670, forward strand.
TTCGACCTGCGTCCAGGAGATTTTGGCATCGCGTTCTGTCATCCCCCGCTTCGTCACGAAGTTGTAGACACCGCCCTGCCCATCCTTGGTACCGGGATACCAGTTCTGGATCGTCGAGTACTTGATCTCGCCGCGGTCGAGGGCAACGAGTTCCACGACTGCTGCGTGTAGCTGACTCGTGCGGCGAATCGGAGCCGTGCAACCTTCAAGGTAGCTTACGTATGCGCCTTCATCGGCGACGATGAGCGTGCGTTCAAACTGACCTGACCCTTCGGTGTTGATCCGGAAATAGGTCATCAACTCGATCGGACACCGCACGCCCGGGGGCACGTACGCAAACGAACCGTCCGAGAAGACTGCGGAGTTCAACGCCGCGAAGAAGTTGTCCGTGTATGGAACTACAGATCCAAGATACTTCTGGACAAGCTCTGGATGGTTTTGGACCGCTTCGGTGAACGAGCAGAATATGATGCCCCGCTCTTCAAGCTGATCCGCGTAAGTCGTCGCGACCGATACCGAGTCGAACACAGCATCTACGGCGACGCCGGCAAGACGCTCTCGCTCGTGAAGCGGAATACCGAGCTTGTCGAACGTCTCCAGCATCTCAGGATCAACTTCGTCCAAACTCTTCGGAGCGTCGTCGAAGGATTTAGGCGCTGCGTAATAGTAGATGTCTTGGTAGTCGATATCCGGATATCGCAGCTTGGCCCAGCGAGGCTCAGCATCTTCACGCTGCAACTTGCTCCAGTACTCGAACGCCTTCAACCGCCACTCCAGCATCCAATCAGGCTCATCCTTTTTCTCCGAGATCAGTCGGACGAGGTCAGGACTCAGACCCTTGGGTGCCAGTTCCATCTCGACATCGGTCGAGAATCCCCACTTGTAACCCGCGTCATCAAGCTTGGATTCCCGTGAGATGGTGAGTCTGTCTTGCGTTGTCAACTAATTTCCCAGTTTCTGCAACCGTTGGATCGGATTTTGGATACACCTTGTGCCGCGCCATCAACGACCTAACATTCCGAGCGTTCTCGCCCGATTGATGTGCCTGCTTGAACTCCTGATTGCTTCTGTAATTAATTTTACCAGTCAAACGAAACCACCGAAATCACAACCTTATCGAACGACAATGACATCGACTAAACAATCCGAAGCGGCATCAGATCAACCCGTATCCTAAGCCTTAACACTCGACGACTGCCATTGCCGATCATCTACGAGCACGAACTTGCCGCTCCAACAGATCAAGAGAAGATTGTCCGACATTCTGATCGGGCGCTCCACAAGTGACCCCGCTTCCGGACTCTCGGAGATTGCGCACGCATTGCAGTCGAGGAGCGAAATTGATCGCCGCGTTGCAGAAGCGACATTAAGTGTTAAACGCGAAGATTTCGTGCAGGAAACGGATCGCGGTCGAGCCACTTGCGACCGTGCACTTTCGATAGGCAAAGGCCAGACGATTTCGCAACCGAGCCTCGTCGCGCACATGATCTCCGAACTTGGACTAGAACCAAGCGCGGCACATGTCCTAGACGTCGGATGTGGTTCGGGTTACCAATCGGCAATACTGTCGCTACTGGCAAACCAAGTAGTCACGGTGGAAAGAATCGGCGAACTCGCAGATGCCGCACGCTATCGTCTAAAGCGACTGGGCTACGAAAACGTCGAAGTAGTAGAGGCATCTGATGAGGTCTTGGGCTGTCCGGAACGAGGTCCATACGATGCGATCATCGTAGGTGCATCGGCTCCAGAAGTCCCACAAACTTTAGTCGATCAACTGAAACCTCATGGACGCATGGTGATACCAGTCGGCACTCGCAGAAGGCAACGCGTTGCTACCGTGGTTCGGACTGACAAAGGGTTCAAAGTCAAATACGGCCTCGAATGCGTCTTCGTGCCGCTGATCGGACCCGAGGCTTGGTGAAGCAAAAACGCTTCTAGTCGTATTAGAAAATAGAAATGGTCAGCCGCAATCACGCCCAGTACTGGGAACACTAAATGTCAGAAACCGAATTCGAAGCAGTAATCGGACTCGAAACGCACGTCCAGTTGAACACCAAGAGCAAGATGTTCTCTTGGTCAGGTGCCGGATACCAAAAAGCATCGCCCAACACTTTGGTCGACCCGGTGTCGATGGCACTACCCGGGACTTTGCCCGTTGTTAACAAACGTGCGGTCGAATCCGCGATCGCGATTGGCCTAGCTTTGAATTGCGAAATCGCCGAAGTAACTAAGTTCGACCGCAAGCAGTACACCTACCCCGATCTCATGAAGGGGTACCAGATATCCCAATACGACGAGCCGATCTGCATTGACGGTTGGCTTGACTTACCGACAGAAACGCCACACCGCGTCGGCATCAACCGTGTCCACATGGAGGAGGACGTTGCGCGTCTGATCCACATCGATTCCCCTACTGGTGGAGTGATGCACTCTTTGCTGGACATCAATCGCGCCGGCGTACCGTTGATGGAGATTGTCACTGAACCGGACATACGCACGCCTGACCAGGTGGAGGCCTACATTAACACGTTGCAATCAATCATTCGCTACCTCGGCGTGGGCACCGCCAACATGGAAGAAGGTTCCTTCCGTTGCGATGCCAACATCAGCGTCAGACCAGTCGGTTCGACAGAACTCGGCGAGAAAGTCGAAGTCAAGAACATGAACCGCGTCCGAGCCGTACGCGAAGCCGTCGAGCACGAGATCGAACGGCAGATTGCCGCGATCAAACAAGGAGAACGGATCGTGCAGGAGACGCGCGGTTGGATCGATGGCGAGAAGTACACCGTGACCCAACGATCCAAAGAGGATGCGCACGACTACCGCTACTTCCCCGAACCAGACATCCCGCCTCTGCATATTGGACGAGATTGGGTCGCTGATATTCAGTCGCAAATGCCCGAATTGCCGTTAGCGAAGAAGCAGCGCTTCATCGGATCATGGGGACTATCAGACTACGATGCATCATTGCTGATCGATTCACGATCTTCGGCTGAGTATTTTGAAGCAGTCATGGAAACTGTGGGGGGTGAATCGGAGAACGACCAAGCCAGTTTCGCCAAAGAGACCGCTAACTGGCTCAACGGCGAAATGGCTCGGTTAATGCACGAGAACGACGTTCCCAGCATCCAAGAAACCCGAGTTGAGCCGACCGCGTTGGCGGTGTTGGTTCGCAAGTTCCAAAAACGGGAGATTAACAATAACTCGGCTAAACGAGTGTTCGGCGAGATGTTCGACAACGGTGCCGATCCCGAAGAAGTGATCGCGCGTCTTGGTCTGGCATCGGTAGACGATGCTGACGAATTGGCACCGATAATCGACGAAGTTTTAGCGAACAATCCGTCAGCAGTCGAAGATTATTGCTCAGGCAAAACCAACGCAATCCGATTCTTGATGGGACAGGTGATGAAGGCGACCCGCGGCCGTGCCGACGCGCAATCTGTGATGCGGCTGTTGGGCGAGGCAATGGACGAATAAAGGTGTTCTCCTAAGTCTCGGCCAAAGGTTTCGCTGAATTAACCTTGTAGACATGTGGTTTCAGATATCGCTTCTAATCATTGCCGTGGTGCTGATAGTCATCTTGCTCTTGCAAGCCCGCGGCAACAACCCGTCTGTCTTCGGACAGTCGGAGAGCACGTTCCGCGTTCGTCGCGGCGTAGAGAAGCTACTATTCAGAGCGACGATCGTGTTGACGATCGTATTCGTAGCCGTTGCGATAGCGAACGTCCGGTTCAGCTGACGCTAAGAAGAAGCCACGTTATGCCCGCCGCCAGGTAGTCCCCTGTGGCGTGTCCATAATCTCCACACCCATCTCCGCCAACTGATCGCGAATCTGGTCGGCCGTAGTGTAATCCCTGTCCTGTCGCGCTGACTGCCGCTTTTCGATAAGTTCTTCGATCTTCGCGTCGTCTGTTGTGTCGTTGCTGTCAGGCTCTTCGAGCGTCAGCCCCAACACGCCGACCAACTCGCGCAAGGTTGCCTGCGCATCCGAGATATCCGATCCTTTTGCTTGCTCCGTGAAAATCTCCCTAGCCAGATCGAAAATCGCCGCCAATGCCCTAGGCGTGTTCAGATCATCGTCCATCGCCTCAACGAAGCGCTGCCTGACGTGGTCCGCATCGTAAGCTTCGCCCGTCCCGATACCCGCGTTAACTGCCTCTGCCGCCTGTCGCAACCTGCGGACTGCCCTCTCCGCGGCAACCAGATTTTCAACATCGTAAGTGGCAGGGCTCCGGTAGTGGCTTTGGAATACCCACATCCTGATCGCGTCGGTTGAGTAAGTTTTCAGCGCGTCTCTGACAGTCACGAAATTTCCGAGCGATTTTGACATTTTCTGATCCCCGCCCATCCGCAGCAGCCCGTTGTGAACCCAGAACCGCGCGAACGGAACTACACCCGTCGCCGACTCGGACTGCGCCACTTCATTCTCGTGATGCGGAAATACGAGGTCTAAACCCCCACCATGGATGTCTACTTGGTCGCCGAGATAGCGTCGAGCCATCGCGCTACACTCGATATGCCAGCCGGGGCGACCAGGCCCCCAAGGGCTTTCCCACGACGGTTCGCCGGGTTTCCAAGCTTTCCACAATGCGAAGTCTTCAGGGTTTTCTTTGAGCAGATCAGGTTCAAGTCGCGCCAACTCCGCTACGCCATCAACCGTGCGGCCGCTCAATTTGCCGTATTGCTCATTGCGCCGCACACGATAGTAGACAGAGCCTCCTGCTTCATACGCCGCTCCTGAGTTCACGAGTTCACCGATCAGAGCAACGATATGGTCGATCTCCTCGGTGACTCGAGGATGGACGTCTGCCCTTTTGACGTTGAGGCCATCCATGGCCTCAAAGAATGAATCGACGTGTTCTTGCGTCAGATCGAACCAATCAACACCATTTTCGGCAGCCCGGTCAATGATTTTGTCGTCCACATCGGTGAAGTTCTGTACCCGTTTGACGTTGATACCGCGGTACTGCATATACGACTGCAACACTTCAAAGATCACCGTCGCCAACGCGTGACCGAGGTGCGGTTCGTCATAAGTCGTCACGCCGCACACATACATCCGAACTGGATCGGATATCTGCTTAAACTCTTCTTTTTGGCGCGTAAGTGTGTTGTAAAGCTGCATGGCTGGCGGATTTCTCAGTTTGTGGGATAACGAGATTCTAATCCGACACGTTACGACGCCTCAACGTCACAATTGCTTGAGCCGCGATGCCCTCGCCTTGCCCGATGGCGCCGACTTCATCAGTCGATGTCACTTTGACGTTTACTCGATCGGTCTCGGTATCTATCGCATCCGCGATATTCGCTTCGAAATCGGGAACATATGCCGCCAACCTTGGGCGCTGAGCGATGATCGTCGCATCGAGATGGTCAATGCACCATCCCAACGCTCTAGCCTCTAACGTTGCATCTCGGATAAATGTCGAACTGTCTGCGCCGGCGTATTTGGGATCAGTAGATGGGAATCTCCCACCGAGGTCGCCAAGACCTGCTGCACCGAGGACCGCACTTGCGACCGCATGCAACAAGACATCGCCGTCAGAGTGACCCTGCAACCGCATATCAAACTCGATCTCGCATCCGCCTAGTTTGAGGGGGCCGCCTTCAACCAGTTTGTGTCCGTCGAATCCGCTTCCCGAACGATATGTCCATTCACTTCCATTTCCGGCAGCTATCGCTCGTGCGATGGCGACGTCCGATGGAGTCGTTATTTTGATGTTTTCGTAAGCCCCTTCAAACGTAGCGACCAATCCACCCGCTACTTCCACCATCGATGCGTCATCGGTAACGTATGCCTCAACAGTTTGATGCGCCGCGCGAAGGATCTCAGCCCGGAAAACTTGAGGTGTTTGCACCGAGAACATCACTTCTCGGTCAGGAGTGTCAACCACGATTCCGTGCTCAACGCGCTTGATTGTGTCTTTGAGCCGAACAACAGGTATCGCCGCACCGACGTGACGGGCTGCAGCAAGACCTCGCTTGAGCATGTCTTCATTTACGAAGGGACGTGCAGCGTCGTGAACTGCGATGAATTCAGAAGCGATCTGTGCCCGGTCCAGTTCCTCAATGCCATTTCGCACCGAATCTTGTCGTCGAACGCCGCCGGAAACGACTCGGATAGGCGTAGAGAAATCGCCGTTAGTGATGCTCTCGCTGATGTCAGCTACTTTGGTTTGATGCGTCACCACAACCGCTCCGCTTACTAATGGACTTCGGTCAACAACTTCCAGCGAATGCCACAAGACAGATCGACCGCCTATATCCAACGCAAGCTTGTCTAGACCTTCCATGCGCGTTGATTGCCCAGCCGCAACGATGATTACCGATAGTTCGGCGTTTTGAGCGTTCGAGCGTTGCGCTGGGGCGTCCGTCATGAGGTCATTCGGCAAGGCTTAACTGGTTGCAGCCAGTGGCTGGGATTCAAACCCGTTTGCGCAGAACCCGATTATCCAAAGGGCAGATTGAATTCGTAAATGGTTCTGAGCCACTCAATGCCCTGTCGACAAGCGTACGCCATGAGTATGAGACGGATCGTTTTGCCTGCGAAAACGTAAATCATGAACTTCCGGAAGGGATAGTTCAAAGCCCCTGCCGCGATTCCTGCGAGATCGAAGAACGGAGTCGGAATCACCGACACCAAGAAAAGCGTCACCGAACCATGGCGTTCCATCAGATCGTGGATGCGTGGATACCATCGCAGTCTCATCGCCGCGTCGTGACCGGCGAGTCCAACTAGGTATGCAGTCGTTTCCCCTAGAGTCGCGCCGGCTGCACCGACGACGCCGATAAAGACCGGACTAAGTCCAAGCGAAGGTTCTGCTGCGACACACGCCGCCAAAACCCCAGGAACTGGCAAGATTATCGTGGCGGCACCGACGAGGTTCAAGTAGAACG
>VXTA01000215.1 GCA_009837685.1 Chloroflexota bacterium
GTCTCAAAGTGATATGGATTGGGGCGCTGATGGCAATGTCGGCATCGGTGAGTCTGTTCATGATGGCCGGAGGAGTGGCGTCCACCATCGCGAGCAAACGCCACCGAGACAAGTCTGGTGTTTGGGTCGAAGGTGCCGAAGGAGACGATGGAACTAGGAGCGCGACATCCCTGCCAGTTGGGGCACTAGATGACATCACGTATCCGAAGCCCGAAGAACCGGCACCAGAGATCAGGGGCGATGTGTTCGATTCCTCTACCGAATTTGTAGTGGATATTGGAAACACGATCATAGTTGAGGACGAGGAGCAGTTTGATGTTGATGACCAGTTGGAGTCCGATGAAGGTTGGAAGTCTGTAATCGAGGACGATGCTTCGGCTGTCTCGGACTCATCGATCGCGGCGCAGGACGACTTGCCTGAGTTTGTCGCGGTAGGGGACCATATTGGAGACGATGTTCCTGATGTCGATGCGTATGACGGTGCTGAAGAGTTTTTCGAAGCCGAGATCGATGCGTTTGTTCCGGAAGACCAGGACGGTGTCTCGGACAATGGCATCAGCAAAGCCACTGAAGAAGCGTTGGAGACGATCACGTCGGGCGCGGCGATTGAAGCGGCCATGAACGCGTTTCCGTGGAGCTTGCCATCGGTGGAGAATCTATCGAAACCGCCTAAGGGTGGTGTAGCAACGACGGAGATTAAGGCGACGAGCGACCTCATTGAGGAGACGTTGGATGACCACGGGATCGCAGTGACTGTTGACCAGGTGCGAGTGGGTCCAACAGTGACGATGTACGGCCTTAAGCCCGGGTGGAAAGGCGGAGGTACGAACTCGAAGGCTCAGCGGCAACGAGTCCGCGTCGACACTATTCTCAATCGTGAAAAGGATATTGCGCTGGCGTTGTCGTCGCCCAATATCAGGTTCGAATCGGTTGTTCCGGGATCGTCGGTAGTAGGGATTGAAGTGCCCAACGCGCGGCCAACTCCAGTCAACCTGAGGACGGTTATGGATACGCCTGAGTGGGCGGAATTTGCTGAGGATGCTGCGTTGCCGGTGTCTTTGGGCATGGGAAGTGGCGGAGACCCTGTAATGGCAGATTTTGCCAAGATGCCTCACACGCTGGTTGCTGGAGCGACGGGTTCTGGCAAGAGTGTGTGCATGAATACGATAGTGACGGGGTTGCTGATGACCCGTACGCCGCTGGATCTGCGGATGGTGATGATCGATCCGAAGCGGGTGGAGTTGACACCGTATCAAGGCATTCCACATCTTTATGCGCCCGTGATCGTTGAGCCAGAGCGAGCGGTGAAGGCGTTGAAGGCTTTGGTCAAGGAGATGATGGATCGTTTCTCGACGCTCGAGGCTTCTGGTGTCAAGAACATCACCTCGTACAACGAAAAAAGCACGTTCAAGATGCCGGAGCTATTGCTACTGGTCGACGAACTCGCGGACTTGATGTTGACTTCCTCCAGCGAGGTTGAGCAGCTGCTTGTGAGATTGGCGCAGCTCGGAAGGGCGACGGGAGTTCATCTCGTAGTCGCCACGCAACGTCCATCTGTAGATGTCGTGACGGGACTGATTAAGGCCAACTTCCCGTCACGTATCAGCTTCGCGGTTGGCTCGCAAGTTGATAGCCGCACGATTTTGGATGCCACTGGAGCGGATCGTCTATTGGGTAAAGGCGATATGCTTTACAAGCCGATCGATCTTAGCCAACCGGTACGGGTGCAGGGAGCGTTCCTCAGCGAGGAAGAGATTGAAACGACCGTTGAGTTTTGGAAACACGTCGGTGCGCCGCCGTTGCCGCAACTTGATGTTGACGAAGCGGCCGATGACGATGAGTTCAGCATGCCAGGGTTCTCCGAAGACAGTGGAGACGCTTTGTTTATGCAGGCTTCAACGATGGCAAAGAGCCAGAAGACGTTGTCGACCTCATTGCTGCAACGACGCTTGCGTATCGGTTATCCGCGGGCGGCTCGGTTGATGGATGAGTTAGAGGATGCGGGCATCGTAGGTCCGGGCGAGCCGGGCAAGCCGCGGCAGGTTATCGGCAATTTATCGTAGTTTCGTCGTCTGAACGGCATTTAGAGATTTCCCCAAGCCGTTGTTCCGTGTTGGGTGTGTGGCATCGCTGTTGATGCCGATTGACGAGAGCGGCTTTACAATGCTGGATAGACCCGAAAGGGGTCGCGGCGGTTCTGAGCATTGCATTCCATCTCGTGACGATTAAACCCCTATATCCCGAATTCGACGACGCGTTTGACGCCGGCGGCGATCCAGAGGTTGTTGAGCTTGCGCCGCTTGACTTGGAGCAGGAGCTTTCGGTCTGTTTGGTGTGTGGCACCGAGTTGGGCGGTTCGGATCTGTTCCAAAGAATTCGGGTTTGCCCGCAATGCGGCTTTCACTACAACATCTCGGCGCGCTCGCGCATTGCGGCGTTGGTGGACCCGGGAACGTTCGAGGAGTCACACCGTTGGATAACCTCGATCGATCCGCTAGTGTTTTCGCCTCGAGTGTCGTACCAAGTGCGCGTTTTGAACGATCAGGAGCGTACTGGGCTTTCCGAGGCGGCAGTGACTGGTATCGCCCGAATCGGCGGTGCTCGATGTGCAATCATCGCTATCGACTTTGGTTTTCTCGGTGGGAGTATGGGGCTGGTTGTCGGGGAAAAAGTTGCGCGGATGTTCGAGCTTGCAGCACGGCACCGGTTGCCGGTGATCACATTCGCTACGAGCGGCGGTGCGAGGTTGCAAGAAGGTGTGCTGTCTCTGACGCAGATGGCCAAGACTGTGGTGGCGGCGCGAACGCTTCGAGAGCGTGGCATACCGTTGATTTCTGTGTTGGCGAATCCGTCGTCGGGACAGATACTATCCAGCTTCGCTTCGATGTCGGATATCCGGATCGGCGAACCGGGGGCGCACATAGCGTTCGCATCGTTGGGAGCGTTACGAGAGATCGAGGAGTCGGAGGACGTTGGTGATCATGCGAACGCCGAGGCGATGCTGAACTACGGCCACCTTGACATGGTGATTAGCCGGGATAAGCAACGCGACCAACTCTCAGTGCTTTTGGGATTGTTCGACCGTCATGTCAAGGATGACGCTAGAACTAGGCGGCGCGGGTCGAGATATCGGCCTGGTCGCCAAGACGCGTGGGAGTCGGTGCGTTTGAGCCGGCGGGCTGACCGTCCAACGGCATCAGCGTATATCCCGCGTCTATTTCGCAACTTTGTAGAGCTGCACGGCGACAGATCTGGTGCGGACGATGAGGGAGTGAAGATAGGACTCGGGTATTTGGGTGTCTATCCCGTCATGGTGGTCGCTCAAGAGCGGATAAGAAGCGATGAAGAAGCATCGCAGGAGGATGACAGATCTATAGAGTCGTTCACCGAGAGGTTTGGTTATGCGGAATTAGGCCGGGGTGGCATTGGAGTTACGGGTTTCCGTAAGGCACGTCGCGCTGCCGTTATGGCCAACGACTTCCGTCTGCCTTTGGTGGTTCTGGTTGATACTCCGGGTCCGAAATTAGGTATCGGCCAAGAGTTGAACGGTCTGGCAAGCGAGATAGCCGAAACGATCAACGTGATGCTTGGCATTGAGACACCGGTGGTGTCTGTAGTAATCGGCGAGGGTGGTTCAGAGGCGGCATTGGCGTTTAGTGTCGCAGACCGAATGATGATGATGGAGAACAGCATCTACACGCCGATCTCACCCGAAGCTGGTGCGGCGACGGAGTTGCGGGATAGAGCCCGCGCCCCCGAAGTTGCAAGGTCGTTACGTCTTACCTCCTATGATGCGTTGGAGATGGGTATAGCGGATCTAATCATTGCGGAACCGGATGGCGGGGCTAATGCTGATCCGGCAAGGGCGGCGATAATGTTGAAACGCGAATTGATATCCGAGGTGTCACAGTTGCGCAGACGTCATAGGCGAGTCTTAGCGCGTCACCGCCGGAAACGCTTCCGCCACATCGGCGAGTACGGACCCGAGTTCCGCGCTGCGGTTCGATCAGAGCTGAATACTTGGAGGGCCGCTGTACGAGCGCAGATGCGCCGCGTGTTTGGCAGTGGGGACGGGATTGGCGACGAGGAACGTGATGGTGGACGTTCCGACGGGGTTTAATCAGTCCCGGCAACGGTCACTTGTTGCTGGTAACTAGGTCTGAACGCCGCAAGGTGCTTGGATAGCGGTACGAGGCGATGATAAGATAACCATCATCTTCCAAGAGCGAAGGTTGCCGTATATCGCGCCTTAAGTATCCTCTTGGTTCCGACGTTTCCAACGTTGAATGTCTAGCGATAGCGAAGAGCCTGGCGATAGTAGGAGCGACAGAACTTGTCGCTGCGGCGAGGGTCGCGCACAAGACGCGGCGGTGATTGCCGCGCTTGATGCCGGTGTCGAATTTCAGGACCCGACCTCGGTTTATATCGACGCCCAGGCGGAGATAGAGCGCGGAGCGTGGGTAGGTGCCGGAAGCCAGATTCTCGGACGTTCTAGGATCGGGAGCAAAGCGCGTATCGGTCCGAATGCAATCATCGACGATTCGAGGATCGGCAGCGACGCCACTGTGCAGCCCTTCTCGAGCGTGACGGAAGTTTCGGACGTTCGCCCTGGTGCGCTGATCAAGAATCGTTCCGAGATACGAGGCAGTGTTGTTGAAAGAGACGTAGAAATCGGACCCAACGCACTGGTAGAAGATTCTCACATTGCAGCTAAAGCCAAGGTAGGTCCTTTCTGCCGTGTTCGTGCGGGATCTGATATAGGTGTGGATGCGTATATCGGAACGCAGGCAGAGGTCAAATCTAGCCGGATAGGAGATGGTTCCAAAGTTGGACATTTCTCGTTTGTCGGTGATGCTGAGCTTGGTCAGTCGGTCAATATCGGTGCAGGATCGGTAACCGCTAATTTCGATGGTCACAGCGTCCAGAAGACGGTAATAGAGGATGACGTGTCGGTTGGTGCGGGTTGCGTACTGATCGCGCCCTTGCGATTGGGTGCCGGAGCACGGACCGGCGCGGGCGCAGTAGTGACGCGGGATGTTGCCGATGGCGAGTTGGTCATAGGCGTGCCAGCCCGGGTTCATGGCAACGGATTGGTGCGGAACTGACCCTTCGATGAAAACGAAATTGAGTGCCGCGGTTGCGACGGCACATAGTAGATTGGCAGGATATGAAATGAAAGATGCGGACGATCCTTTAGGTAGCAGATACCAAGGGATTTCAACAGTTTTATTCGGGGGATGCCATGATGGCTGAAGATTGGCTCCCTTGGTTAGTTCTAGCGTTATCGGCGTTCGTCTACGGGATTATGACGCTTACGTTAAGCGTGTTGCAGCCGCAAGGTCTCGCGGCGATGCTGGGCATGGCATCGACGGAATCATCGGACCTCAATCCTGGTAGTGCGGGTGATTACCGTGCGACTCGGATCGTGGTGACTACGATGCGTAGCGCCTCTTTCATCGCAATTGTCATCTCGGCGTACCGTGCCGCTCAAACGATGTTTTCACCGGAAAACGAAATATGGCTGGTATCGGGTGTTACGGCGGCTGTGTTGATCAGTGTCATTGCGATACGGATGGTTTTGAACCGTATGGCGAGCGGTTGTTACGAGGAGGTAAAGATTTGGTTGGCTCCTGTGATCTGGCCATCCCGCTTCATCGGACGCCGGTTGCACCTGAATCGCGTAGCGAATTACATGAACGACGTAGAGAGTCAGGGCGACGCGAATGACGAGCCGGTAGAGAACGTCTTGAATGTTCTCCAAAACCTGTCGTCCAAAGACTTGCGGGCCGATGATCTCATGGTGCCGATATCGGACACGGTGGCGGTGCACGCCGATACGGCTCTCGAAGACGTGGTGCTGATGATGGACCAACTATCGATCGACAACGTTGTTGTCTATGACAAGACGGTCGACGAGGTGTTGGGGACGATACACAAGGCCGAGGCTTTGCAGGGGTTGAGGCAGAGCGATGGCGGTTCGCCAATCTGCCGAGATTGGATCAGCGCGTCAATCTTCCCGGTACCGGTCACCCAACAAGTGGCCACGTTGTTTGACGATTTCCGAGACCGGATGCACGAAACTGCGGTCATGCTCGATGAAGAAGGCAAAGTGGCCGGTATCCTGACTTTTGGCCTCCTGATGGAGCAGCTTCTCAGGGACGCCAGCTTAGTGGCGAACGAAGCGCAAGAGGCTTAGTCTGAACCGCAGACTACGCTGATTGTTTAGGTGGGCTACGCTATGATGTCCCCTGCCCATTTGTCGCATTTCGTCCTAAACCGGGATCCCTGTTAGGCTCTTTAACGCTTTCTCTGAACGAGAGAATAGGTTCGCACCACAGCCCGATCTCTTGGATTACGACTTTTACCGGAATGAAGGGGTAGTGCAAATGTCTGATCAGGGCGATGGGTATTTGCACCGTGCGGTCTAGGCATTACCTGTTTTCGCTTCGCCCCGTATTCCCCTCGCCGCGCTAAAAGGAAACTTCTTCACACGCGCAAAAGCACTTCAGAGACTTGCGCCTCTGAAGTGCTTTGACTAGGTGGAAATTTGAGCGTGAAGCCAACTTAATGTCGGCCTCACGCTACAAGTTCCTAGGAAGGGAACCTCTGGGGAGAGGTTACTTGGTCTCGACAACCACCAAGGCGGTCGATGCCTTGGAACCTTGGTCACCGGTTGCGACTAACGACTTGACATCGCCGATCACAAAGGAACCGGAGTCGAGGGTTACGTCAGCAGCGAATGCGCCGCTGTCGTTTGCGGTTGCACTACCTACGGCCATGTCGGTTTCGCCGGAAACCGTGAGGGCAACTGCTTCTCCAGCCATGAAACCAGAACCGGTTATCAAGACGTTCGAACCTGCGGCATCCCAGACGATCTTCGAGATCGAGTAAACACCGTCCAAGACTTCAATATTGGCATAGTTGTCGGCACCATCAGCACCTGCTGGACCTGGTGCGCCAGGGGGGCCGGGGTCACCCGGTGCGCCTTGTGCACCAGCAGCGCCATCGGCTCCTGCCTTGCCTTGCGGTCCTGGAACTCCGGCAAGTCCGGGGATTCCTTGCGGACCTTGCAATCCCGGTTCGCCTGGTGCTCCCGCCTCGCCTGGTGCTCCCGGCTCACCCGGTGCTCCCGGCTTGCCCGGGTCTCCCGGCAATCCTGGCTCACCCGGTGATCCTGCTTCACCTGGCGCTCCCGGCGCTCCCGGCTCGCCCGGTGCTCCCGGCTCGCCCGGCGCTCCCGGCTCGCCCGGAGATCCCGGCTCGCCCGGTGCTCCCGGCAATCCTGGTTCACCTTGCGGACCAGCGCCAGCTAGGCCGATGATCGAGATGATAATTGCGATAACCGACAGTATGGCGACTACCGCCATAATTGGGTTTTCTCGCAAGGAATCCATCGGGCTACGCGATTCATTCATGAGGACCCGTCCTCCAATCTGATGCTTTCAGATTACTAGCTTGTCTTAAGCAACAATTACCGTGATCGTTCGGCACGAGGTTCTCTCAATCGCCGTAGTCCACGATGTCGGCATCGAAGCACGGAGCTCAGCCATACTTCGCCAGTCTCACCGTTCGATGCACACTGAATAATCTTATGCCTGCTTTAGCGCATGTGTCAAGACGGCTCATGCAAGCAACATGCTTATTCGGACGCAACGATCAGCGATCCTTGCCACGATAGAAGAATGTTACACGATATTGCGACAACCGCGCTTTACATTTGAAGACGTGAATCGGCGACTTTGGGAGGATTTTGGGAAGCCGAAAGCGCTTGGAATCGCCCCGTGACGTTGCGATGTTGCAGCGATGGTCGAGATTTTAGATGCGGCGATGGTATCCTATTAGGTTGAGCTAAACGAATTAGCGGAAGCATCAAGAGAGATTCAAAGCGCTGGCAGGGCGGAGTAGCGGCAGATCGTCTTCAAACCCCACTTGCGAACAGCGCTTGCATGAAAGAGAAGAGATTGGAAGCCAGAGCGAAGACGCAGACGATCGAGAAGTTTCGCAAGCACGAGAAGGATACCGGTTCTACTGAGGTCCAAATAGCGATCCTTACGGACCGGATCAGGGAACTGACAGAGCATTTCAAGGTTCACAAGCACGATGCCGCGGGCAGACGCGGCCTGCAAATGATCGTCGGGAAACGCCGACGATTGCTCCGATACCTCGCGAAAGAGGATGTTCGCAGATACCGAACGCTGATTGAAGCGTTGGGGCTCCGTGGTTGAACGGTTCGCCGTCGCTCGCCGAGATTGCGGGCGGGCCTACGGTACCGCTTCATTCACAAATCCCTTAGACCTTTCAATCGACCGCGCATGACATCTACCTAGGCGCGTACCACGACAGCAACTATGAAGCTGGCAATCCCGAATTCAATGTTAAGGCGTATTTCACGCGTCTCTCGACTAAAGGCTTACGCAATCACCACGCTCACAATCAACCCAAGAATTGCCACCCGATGACCGGGTAGACAAAACAGAAACCAAGAAAGAAAGAAAAATGATTCGAACAATCGAAATAGAA
>VXTA01000161.1 GCA_009837685.1 Chloroflexota bacterium
CGGAAAAGGCGTTAGATTCGCACCCGCGCCGAGAATCCCTTCTGATACGCGAACGATTGGTTCAGGGCGTACGGTCAGGCATCACTTCACAGCACGGGTTAATCGCACATGGCCGGGGCGAGGCGTTCGACTATCTAATCGGCGAGCGAACGCGCGAATTCGCCGAGACCGCGATCCGCGCAGCAGTTGCAATGCTCCTATTAGCGAAACGACCGATCATTTCCGTAAACGGTAACGCCGCGGCATTGGCACCAGATGAACTGGTCAGACTCTCTGAAGTCACAGTCGCACCTTTAGAAATCAATCTTTTTCACCACAGCGAAGAAAGAGTGTCGGCGATTGAACAACACCTAGTAAAGTTCGGCGGCACCAACATTCTGAGACCTTCCAAGGACGCGGTGATATCGACGTTAAGCACTGATCGTAGATACGTCAATCCTGAAGGCATTGCCGTAGCCGACGTGATCTTCGTTCCGCTTGAAGATGGTGATCGGTGCGCTGCGTTGCGAGCAACTGGCAAGTCGGTCATCACGGTTGACCTGAATCCGATTTCTCGCACTTCTCGTGATGCGTCTATAACGATCGTCGACAACATCGTCCGCGCTGTGCCCCGAATGGTGAAGCGCGCCACTGAGTTGCGCGGGGTGGAAAATGATCCCCTCCTCGTCGCCGATGTAAAGCAATACGACCATACTGAAGTCCTGCAAGCTGCTGAGAAAGCGTTGAGGACAGGATTGTAAGGACGCTCGCGTTCTTGAATAATCTCCGTGAGTGCGGGGATAGGGCACAAACCACTTGGATTCAGGTGCGTAATCTAGTATGTTGCCCAAAGCTGCTTCTGCTGGTTTTGTGAACATAGCGACATGGACCCTCAGGACAATCGAACAAGAATTGGGGATCAAGTTGTTCGCGTCCCACGTCAAGCCGCGACTACGCCCGTAGATATGTCGGTTGCACCGCGCACGATATCTGTGCGTGGTCTCACATCGCCGATGTCGTTAATTTACGGGTTCTTCATCATCGACTTGATCGGTACATCCCTGCTTATGCTGCCGATTTCCAGCAAAGCGCCAGGAGCCGCAAACATCCTCACGTGCTTATTCACCGCGACCACGTCTGTGACGGTCACCGGGTTGGTCACGGTCGACACACTCGAACACTGGACGCTGTTTGGGCAGGCAGTGATACTGACGCTGATCTTCATCGGCGGACTGGGATTCATGACCGGTGCAGCCTTCTTGATCATCCTCGTCGGGCAAGAGCTTAGATTGCAGAACCGGTTGATCGTACGTGAAGGACTCGGTTGGGGTCAACTCGGCGACATTACCAAATTAGTCCGCAACATCGTCGTCTTCGCAGTTGCCATCCAGCTCATCGGATTCATCGTGTTATGGATTTATTGGACATTCGTTCGCAACCTTTGGGAAGGATTCGATCTGTGGCATACCGTGTGGCTGGCGCTTTTCCATGGCATTTCAGGTTTCAACAACGCCGGGATTGAGGTATTACCAAATGACGTAGTCGGCGGCGACAGTTTGCAAGGTTTTTCATCCGACTACTTCACCCTGTTAGTTTGCGTGGTTTTGATCTTTGTCGGGAGCACCGGCTACATACTGTGGAGCGACGTGTGGCGGAAGAGAAGCTTCCGGATGTTGCGGTTGGAGAGCAAGTTGATATTGATAGGCCTTGCAGGTCTATTGCTTATCGGCTTCGCTACCTACGCGATAGGCGAATGGAACAACCCCGCAACATCTGGTGGACACAGTGTCGTCCAGAAAATTTCGGATGCCCTGTTCCATACAGTTTCTGGTCGGACAGCGGGATTTTCAGTTATCGATTACGGCCAAGCGACAAGCGCGACCGACCTCGCAACAGAAGTGATGATGTTTATCGGCGGAGTTTCAGGAACCGTTGCGGGCGGCATAAAAATAAATACCTTCATGGTGATTCTGATCGCCGCCATAGTGACTATGTCGGGGCGAAACAATACCTACGTCTTCGGCAGTCGCATCCGGCCCTCAACGGTACAACGAGCGCTGGTCCTGAGTGTGGCATCGGCAACGATCGTCGTCCTAATGGCATATCTGGCGTTCCAACTTCAGTCGGACTTGCCGTTCCGCGACGTGTTTTTCCAAGTGATATCGGCTGCTGGGACAGTTGGCCTCGATACTGGTATTACCTCAAAACTGAACGGACCTACGCAGGCTTTGATTATCTTTGCGATGTTCTTGGGTAGATTCGGACCGTTGACTTTGGCGTTGTTGATGGCGGGTCGGCAGGTCGAGCAACGATATGCCTTGCCAGCCGAAGAGGTTAGAATCGGTTGAACTGTCATCCACCTCTCCCTCCTTGGCGCAATTCCCGGAGTTGAAAATGGCAACCCAAAACATAGTCGTAGCTGGTGTCGGTCGTTTCGGCGCGCAAGTAGCAACCGGACTGTTTCAACTCGGTCATGATGTGTTGGCGATCGACCAGAACCAAGCCAGAATCCAAGATCTCATCGGACGGGTCACATACTCCGTGGCCGGTGATGTCACCGATGAAGTTCTGATGCGCGACCTGGGAGTCGAGAGCTTCGATGTTGCGATCGTCGCGATCGGACGAAACGTAGAATCCAGCATCATGACGGCGGTGCTACTGCGATCTTTGAACATCCCGATGGTGGTTGCACGGGCGCGGAACCAGCTTCACGCCGAGACGTTGCAGCGAATCGGTTGTGACCGGGTGATCAACGCCGAAGAAGAAGCAGGAATGCGGTTGGCGCAGACTTTGTTCACCCCTAACGTTACCGACTACATACCTCTCGGCGGAGCTCAAGGCATCAGTCGGATGCAGATGCCAGAGCGATTCAGAGATATGACCTTGCGCGATGCCGGTTTCACGGAGTTCCGAGATCAGAACCACCTGTCTGTTTTGGCCCTGATCCGCGACCAAAACGCGCGACTAATCCCAGATCTTGATGAACGCACTCGCCCAACCGATGAGATCGTAGTGGCCGGACAGAAAAACCTCGTTGACGAGTTGGCCGGATGAAGTACTCCCGCGTCATGTGTCTGGTTCGCGGCGACGACAGCGACAAAGAGGCTATCGATACGGCTGTCAGCTTGCTTTCCAGCAACAACCGTAGTCTGCAATTGGTTTACGTCATCGTCGTCGATCGAAGATTCCCGCTAGATGCGCCCAATCCCTCACAATATCGAAAGGGAGAAAGTGTCCTCCGGGACGCTGAATTCGCAACCGGGCTGCGCGGGGGAGTCCGAGGCTCGATACTACAATCCCGGTCTATTGGGCCAGTACTGGTTAGAGAGGCATTGGATTACGGTGCCGAGGTAATTGTCGCTTCAGTCAAGATCCTGTCAACGTCGAACGCGAGAGCGATAGATTCGGATGCGGAGTATCTTATGGCTAACGCGCCGTGTGCAGTAGTGTTGGTCCGCGAACCGGCCAAGGGTTTTGAAACTGCATCAGTGCAACTTGATCAGAATACCCTCCTGCGTGCCAATGGCGACGATTGATTTTTCGATAAATTAGTGGAAATGAGAGTCGTAATTGCAGGACATGATCGCTTGGGCATTGTGATGGCCAACATCCTCAGCGAATCGGGGCACGACGTTTTAATCGTTGAGGCCGAGGGGAGACGTCTACGATCACTGCCTAGCCACCTCGTCGCACGATCAAACGTCCAAGTGCTGGAAGCCAAAGCGACCCTTGACGAAACTATGGTCGCGATGGACATACGCGGCGCGGATCTCTTCATCGCCGCCCTGCGAACACCGGCCGAGAACGGCCTCGCCGCCCTTAAAGCGAAGATCACGTACGGCGTAGAAAATGTCATCGCAGTAGTCACCAATGAATCCTTGGGCAAGATCTACGAACGCTTCGACATTCGCATCGTGAACCCGTACACACTGGCGCTATCGGATTTGCGCGACACGCTTAACATGGGTACGGAAAGCTCTGAAGAGAACGGCACAACTGCAACGCGGTAGTTGTAGCCACGCCAAAACAGTCCATTGGGGACAGCCTGAAATGTATGTCATCATCATCGGATGCGGAGCACTCGGAACGCGCAGCGCATACTCACAATTGCACGCAGGCCACGAGGTGTTGTTGCTAGACATCGACGAAGCCCGTGTCGACATGGTTCACAAGACACTTGGCAACGTTGCCATGCTCGGCGATGCCACTGAGGAATTCACGCTTCACAGCGCAGGCATCAATCGTTGCGATGCCCTGATCGCAACCACCGGCGACGACGCCGTTAATCTTGCAGCCTGTCAACTCGCGAAGTTCACCTTCGGTGTAGAAACCGTGGTTTCGATCGTCAACGACAGCGCTGACACGAACCTTTTCTTATCGGCTGGAGTAGATTCCATCATCAGCCGCACGGACGTCATCTTGGCCAATCTAGCAGGCACGTTGCTTGACCATCCCATGGTCGAGTTGATGACTCTGAACGACCGCAACGAAAAACTCGTATCGATGAAGATTCCGCGCAACGCTCGGTCAGTCGGAAACCGGTTCCGCGACCTTGCTCTTCCTTACGGAATCATCATCGCCTTAATCGTGTCCAGCGTCGGTTCGCCGTTCGTGCCAACCGAGTACACTGTAATCCTTGGCGGTGAGGAGGTGATCGCTTCATGTCCGGTCGAGGCGTTGGACGAACTGGCATACGTATTGACTGATCAGAGGTTCTCTTCGCTTGTCGCGTAAACGCATCTCGCATCTCGGCCCTGAGGGGACATTCACCGACCAGGCATGCCATGTCTACGCGCCAACAGACTGGGAGCGAGTCGGGTTTCCAGAGATGCATCAAGTCGTAGGTGCACTCGTAGATGGCGAAGTCAATGAAGCAATTGTGCCTATCGAGAACAGCGTCGGCGGCGCCGTTATCGACATCGAAGATTTTTTGGTTCGGACATCGGACGTCCAGATCAAAGGCGAGATGTTGCTGGGCATAGAGCAGTGTTTGATAGCCCATCCCGATGTCGATTTGTCGGAGATAAAAGTCGTAAGATCCAAACCTGAGGCGTTGTCTCAGTGCCGCGAATTTCTAGACGCCCATCTCCCCGAGGCGGCCCGCGTTGGCACCGCCAGCACGGTTGAGGCTGTTTATCGTGTGAAGGCTGGAACCGCCGATGTGTCTGCTATCGGGCCGCGACGCGCCGCTGATTTGGCTGGACTGCCCGTGATCAGATCCGGAATCCAAGACCGACAGAACAACGTCACGCGGTTCGTGATTCTCGGTAATTCAGATCACGAAGCGACTGGTTCCGACAAAACCAGCATCGCCTTCAGTTTCATGAACCGCGACACGCCGGGACAGCTCTACAAGGCGTTGGAACCATTTGCGCGTCGCAACATCAACCTCACAAAGATCGAATCGCGTCCTACGGGCGATGAACTCGGCAACTACGTATTCCTCTTGGACTTTGTGGGCCATCGAACGGATCCAGAAATCTCGGAAACGCTGGACGGGCTGCGGGAGTTGGCACCGCTCGTAAAAGTTCTCGGGTCGTACCCAATTGCGACTGAAATTCACTAGTGAATCGTCACGTGGGACCACTTAGTCGGAACTCGCTTTACAGCCAGCGGCGAACTCGTTCCGTATAGCGCGTGTACTCTCCGCCGAGTGAACGTCGCAGACGCCCCTCTTCCCACGGGATGGTGTACCAGTTGAAGACCACAAACGAGGGAAGCGTGGCCAACATGATCAAGAGAGAATTGGCGGCGCACCCGATGCCGAAAATGGCTATGATCATCGCCAAATAGGCCGGATTGCGAGACGAGGCGTAGATGCCGTCAGTGATTAGATTCCGCGTCGGTTTGCGAATGTCGAAGCTTTCGTTGTGGAGGCGGAAATCTGCAAGCGCAGCGCCGAACATGACGATTGCGATCGCGACTATGATGCCGCCGCTAATAAAGCTCCAAGGCTCCTTTAATGGTTCAAACGGCCAAACGACTTGATGAATGACACCTGCGACGACGGTGAAAATCGCGGGAGGTACCGGCGGGATGCGAAAGAAGTTCATCTGGGTGTGCTACGCACTTATCGTGTTCCACGTGTCACTTCATTGCGATATTCTAGTCGAATCTAGGCACTCGAAATTTCGGAAAGAGCAGACATGTCAAACGGCGACGCGGTAGCTTACCGTTCTCATATTCGATTACAGAGGATTAAAGGGCCTTTCCGGATCGCGCACTTACCGATCGACGGCGAGGTGAAGTTCGGCGTTCACTCAGAGGTCGCGGAGCATTACGGAGTTAGCCCCGACATCTCCGAACCGCACGCCACGACTTTGGATTACATCGTCGCCGCCACCAGCGGCTGAATGACCGGCACCTTCGGCGGCGCCCTTGAGGCGCGCGGTATACCGGCAGGAGAAGGCTATCTCGAATCCGACACCATCGGCGAGATAGAGAAAGAAGGCAACGTCCTCGTCATCAAGCGCATCAACATCACCTACCAGCTGAAGATCGATCCAGAACTTCTCGAAGAAAAGCGAGACGCCATCGACCGCGTGATGCGTGTCCACCCCAACTCATGCCCAGTCTATCGGAGCATATCGGGCAGTATCGACATTTCGGCAAGGTTGGAGTTGGTGTAACGAGGCCCTCAGCGTTCGCGTCAGGATCACTCACCGACTCAACTAACCTGTTGAATTAACTCAATCCGAATGTCACCGGGTGCGGCGATGAACCCGATCTTTCGACCGTCTGGAAGCGCGATCGGGCCTTCCTGGACCTCAGCGCCCATCTCGGTTAGACGTGCCAAATCAGCATCCATGTCCTCAGTGTCGAAACCGAAGTGCTCCAAACCGAAGTGCGGTTTCGCATCCCCAGGTCCCAGGGTCTCACCCGTGCGCTCGTTGGAGATGTTGATCGCCAGTCCACCTTCGGTCTGGGTGACGATGAAGCGGTCACCGAAGTCCCGCACCGTGTCTGACATGATTTGAACGTTGAAGGCTTCGACGAACCAGTTGGCGGTCTTCTCGGGGTCGGATGACTTCAGGTGGATGTGGTTAACGAGATAGGGCATGGACTGTCTCTCCATCGATGTTCGTTTCAACTACATCAAGTGTAAGCGAATTCGTACCTCATCCTAACTGGTCAGTCCTTCGTAGACGATCTGAGACCCTACGTCGCCTCGTCAACAATCTCGATCAGATCTTGGGCGCGTTTTCTGTCCTGTTGACCCTTGGCAGAGATGCCTTCTTCAAACATCTGGAGACAGAAGGGACAAGAAACCGCGACAGTGTCTGTATCGGTCTCCAAGAAGTGATCGGTACGGATGTGATTGACGCGTTCCCCTGACTCCTCCATCCACATCCTTCCTCCGCCAGCGCCACAGCAGAATCCACGAGAACGACACTGCGACATCTCTCGCACTTCGACACCCAGTACAGCCTTCGCTATAGCCCGCGGTTGGTCGTAAATGTCATTGTGCCGCCCAAGGTAGCAAGAATCGTGATACGTAATCTCATTAACCCCGTTTTGCGACGTTGTATCAACGTCCGATATTGAGAGTCGTCCTTCAGAGATCAACCGATCCACATACTCGGTGTAGTGCAGCACCTCAACGTCCCAATCCACATCGAAACCCTCGGCGACCTGCGAGTATTCGTTGCGCATCGTATTGAAACAATGCGGACAAGTGGTCAGGACCGTCTTGATGCCGTAACCGTTGATCGTCTCAATGTTCTGTCCGGCAAGAATCTGGAATAGATACTCGTTGCCCATGCGACGCGCCGGATCGCCAGTGCATGTTTCTTGCGCCCCTAACACCGCAAAATTGACCTTGGCCTTCTTGAGCACCGATGCCATGGCCTGAGTCACACTAACGCCTCGTTCTACTAAAGCGCCAGTGCAACCGACCCAGAACAGAACCTCCGCGTTCGGATTTTCGTCAATTGTCGGGACTCCCTCCATCCCTTCGAGCCAAGATTCCCTAGTCAGCGTCGTCCCGCTCCACGGATGACCACGCTGCTCCATAGACTGCAGGGCTGTTAAAGCCGTGTCAGGGGCAGACGCTTGCTCCAGCATCAAGTAACGACGCATATCGACAATCGAGTCGATATGCGAGATACCGACCGGACATGCCTCGACGCATGCCGCGCACGTTGTGCATGACCACAGAACCTCCTCACCGACTGCGTCGCTAACCATCGACGTAGAAGGTGCCGGAGCAGATTCCCCCGCAACTGCCGCGCCGATCAACTCCGGTGCGCGTTGCTCCATATACCCGCGCATATCTTGAATCACCTTACGCGGCGACAACGGCTTTCCAGACGCCCACGCCGGGCAGTTGTCTTGACACCTCCCACAGTTCGTACAGGCGTCGTAGCTCAAGAGCTGTTGCCATGTTAGGTCTTTTATGTCGGTCGCACCAAACGACTCCAATGTTTCGAAGTCGCCCATCGGTTTCAGTGCGCCGCGTGGCCGCAATGGGCGTAAGTAAAAATTGAGCGACGAGACAAAG
>VXTA01000252.1 GCA_009837685.1 Chloroflexota bacterium
CGGACGCTCGACCTCCAAGCTGAACCCGGGCGAAGTTTTAATCGCGATCGAGTTCAAATCGAGCATGCCAATCGAATTTGTTGGGAACGAGGGCGTGATGAAACGAGTCTCCGCCGGCCATGATGCGAACGATGCGCCGACCGTATGACGATCGCAAATCACGAAGTTCTCAATGCCGGCATGCCTTAGAGCCACCCCAACGCCGACGCCTGCGGCACCGGCGCCGACGACCACCACGTCATAGACGATTTCACTCCTCTGGGTTGGGATCATGCAGACTTCTCCTATCGACTATCACATCGGGCATTTTTCGAACTACTGCCACATGCTCTGCTCATCGAGGTTGCGGCTGACATTCTATTGAGACATAGTATCATTACTGGCGCTGTCAACCAAGCAAATTGACTCACAACTATCGCCGCCGAAGGGGGTGTCATCGCCTCGTAAGTGCTGTTGCTGGAAGTTGGTATGACGCGAGGCGGAATGAAAGAGTATTTGTGCGCCAGCCTGCTGCCGGGACACCGACTGCTACCTGAACGCAGAGCAGGGGGAGGCTACATTATCGGGAGGATCGGGGATGGATGTTGACCGAGGAGACCATCACCCAGTTGCGTTTCTGACTGATGCAGCTGCTTTGTCGACTGTCGATGATCTTTCATTGCAGCTGTCGCGCCACCACGCCTCTCGCTTCGCTCGTCGCGTCCCCCTTTGCTGACGGAAAAAGGGGAGGCTGAGGTTAGCTGTTTTCCCGATGCTTATTGATCAGGGATGAGACGCGTTGGTCAACTTGTCCGTCGAAGTCTCGGCCAGCGTCTGATAGGGCGATGCCGAGGTGGGTTTCGCGGAGCAACTGTTCGTACTCGGCGGATTGACCGTAGCTAATTTCCAGTTCCGCGAATAAGGTGTCGAGCGTGTCTTTTTGGAACATCGGAGTTTCGATTCGTGGTGGTTGTTTGTTCAGCGGTCACCCTCACCCTAACCCTCTCCCATCAAGGGAGAGGGGATTCCGGAGACATCATTCGTCGCTTCGCTCGCCCGCGTCCCCCTCGCTTCTCGAAGGGGACGGGATGGTGGCATGACGCAGGTCATTCGTCGGTGCGCGACACTCCCGCTTCTACGATGCGCTTAAGTTCGCTGGCGAATTCTAGTGCTTCTTCGGCGTGGGGCGTTCCGTTCTTTTCGAGCTTTTCTTTGAATTGCTTGAAGAGGTGTTCCTCTTTAGTTCCGTGTGGGATTTCGAACTCTTCACGAGTGAAGTGGGGTAACTTTCCGGGGCCGAAGTAGCCTTTGCCTCTTAGTTCGTAACCCTCGAGGTTAGGCGTGCCCTTGCCAAGGATCTCGCCAGTCTCGATATAGTGCTCCATTACGGGTTTCATGCCGTAGCGCTGGACCGGGCAGACCTTCATGCAGACGGCGCAGCCTTCGTAGGTAACCATCACTGGTCGGCATCGGTCGTAGACCAGCTTGTTCTTCTTGACACCGCGGTACCACACCTTTTCACGTAGAAGCGCACGAGCAGGGCATCGGACTACGCAGACCTGGCATTCTTCGCAGAACTTGTTGATGCCGTAGTCGACTGGCTCGTCGTGAACGACCGGCGCATCTGTGGTGATGAGCATCAAACGCGCCCGCGAGCCGAAGTGCGGGGAGAGCAACTGGCCATTCGCGCCAAGCTGACCGAGGCCCGCTTCGACGAACAACGGTATGAATGCGCCGCTGTTGTCGTTGGGGCTGTGAACTTGGGCGTGGTAGCCGAGGGAGCGGATATGCTCTGCGAGATCGAGCGCCAAGGCACCGGCGATCTCGTAGGTGCCGAAGTGTGCGAACTCCGCTTCCAAGCTAGGGATGGTCTGGGTTTGCCAATAGTCCTGCTCCAGCGCCAAGCAGATCGCGTGGTTGAATTTGGCCCAGCCCTTCTTGCTCTGGTACGTGTATCTGCGGTCGTACCTCGTGAAACCGACTTCGCCGAAACCTAGTTCACGGGCTTTGTCTCGGATGTCAGTGGTCACGTCGTGCTCGGGGTCCGGCTCGGCGGTTGGTTCGATATCGCCGGAAACCCAAGCCGCTTCGATCAATGGCTCGCTGACTTCGTCGTGCTTCTTGCGGTAGTCGTAGACCTCTTTGATGTATTGTGTCCATCCCCACTCGCGGTCAGCGGCTTTTTCGATGGTCTGTGACTCGATCGGGTATTCGCGGCTGTAGTAGGAAACATCGCCGTCGATGGTGGGGGAGCCCGGAGTGGTAACCAGATCTTCCGCGACAGGGATCGCCGTTTCCGGGTCGCCATGCTTGCGTCCCGGCCTGGTTACGACGTGATTTACTGACTTAGCCATCTTCAAACCTTTTCTTTACAGGCGCGCGTACGCGCGCTTTGGGGCGCATTATAGCGCGTCGCGCGCATCGAATCCCGTCTGTACAGCGAAATCGTTGCAAAGATGGGGCCCAAATGTCGTGAAACGTCTGTTGACTCATGCTTCTCCTATCCCTCTGGGTTCCCGCCTGCGCGGGAATGACGAGAGTAGATGGGAGCGATACACTGTTTCAGCCCGAATATAATGACGTTCAAAATTGCCTGTGTCGAAATGAGTGGCGCTTCGAAGCGTTGCCAATTCAGAGAAAGAGAAACCCGATGCTCAGATTCACCGAGGAAATCATTCTGCTGTTGTTGAACGACGATGATGGGCGTTTCGCGCGGTTGCCGAATGTTTCGTTGGACTACGCGCTGGCAGGTGGAGTTCTGATGGATCTGGCTTTGGAGAATCGCATCGACACTGACTTGGACAACCTCATTCTTATCGATGAAACCCCGACTGGTGACTCGCTGTTGGATCCGACGCTGGCGGATATCGCGGAAGTGGGAGGGAACGATGCGCGGTTCTGGGTGGAGCGCACCGCTGTCAAGGCGTTGGAGTTGCGCGAAGAGGCTCTGGGAAGGCTAATCGAGCAGGGAATTTTAGAGCAGGTTGACGACCGCTTCATGTGGGTCTTCAAGTCGAGGCGGTACCCCACAATTGATGGTCAAGCGCAACGCGAGGTGAAGCTCCGCATCATGGGTGTCTTGTTCAGCGATGAGATACCGGATCCGCGCGACATCGTAATTATCTGTCTCGCTGACGCCTGTGGGATATTCAAGACGCTGCTGTCTTCACAGGAGTTGGAATCTGTAACGCCCCGTATCGATCAGGTCAAGCGTCTGGACCTGATCGGTCAAGCCATGACACAAGCGATCCAAGACATCGAACTCACATTGGCCGCCGCCTTGCAGCCGCACATGTACTGAGATCAAGACTCGGGACGCCAGCTGAGGACCTTTTGAAGGTTAGTGAAGTATTCGGCGAAGGCTTGACGTCCTGCCACGGTCGCTTGAATCCACGTCCTAGGTTTCTGGTTGTGGAACTCTTTGGTGACGTTTAGATAGTCGGCGTTTTCAAGTTTCCGTAGATGGGTCGTCAGATTCCCACCGGTTAGATCCAAGGACTTTTGCACGAATCCGTACGACACGCGGTCGGATTCGGGGATAGAGACGAGCATCGTCATGATCCTCAACCTGACCGGCTGATGGATGATCTCGTCGAGAACGAGAGGCTCCTGGGTCATGCGACGTCGCTCTTCCGAAGCCAGAACGCACCGGCGAAAACCACCGCCAACATTAATAGCGCAGTCGCTGCTGCCGCGATATCGCCTAAAAGGTAGTCGGGAATGAAGTACGCGGCTGCGATTCCTATACCGACAACTGCAAGCGCGGGGCGGTGCATGATTCCGAATAGCGTGTATCCGAGGGCGATGATCCCGATGGCGACCCCCGGGATGCTGGAGGCTGTGTCGTCGTTCCAAAGCCCAGCCGCGCCGGGAATCAGAAAGGCTGCGGCGACTACGACGATCCAAAATGCGAACACGCGAAGTCCTGCATTCCGAGCCGCGTCCCCATCGGATCGGCTCTTGCTCGCGCGGTGTCCGATGATGCTGCTGGCTACCAAGCCTATCGCGACGACAACCAACCAAAATGGAGCGAAGACCCATGGACTGCGATCAACAAAGTCACTAGCGAGTGACATGATCGCGAATTGGCCGAGATAGCCGAGGGCCATGAGTCCGCCCCACATGAGCAGGATGGTGTTCATTCCCGCGAGGTACATGGAGCTGCGCGACTGGTCCATGGTGTCATGGATGGTGTTCCAACTGTTTTCTGGAGAGGAGTCATTTGTGGATTGCATTGGAGTCCTTTCGTAGAGTGTTTAGCGGCCTCGACACTTGTGAACCGTCAAGGTGTCCACAGGATTTGATTCGATTGTATAGCAAAATAGTTTGTATTGCAAACTATAGTTCAGACGAAATATCGCTTTCACGGGATAGCTGTGATTCGGTGGTGGTAAGGGGTGTTGTTTGGTACTCAGCCCCTCGCCTTCCACCGCAGTAACGAGGGACGAGTGATCGGAATAATGGGCTATTTAGAGGGTTGGTGGTGAGTATCATGTTCGTTGATGATTGTCACTCTTAGACGTTGGACGTGGATGCGAATGCAGAGATAAAGAGGTTTTGGTCATTTCAGTTGGGTTGTCACAACAAATCTGCTTCTTACCCTTTGAATCAGTATCGATTGAAGAAACGGAGTTACGCGAGATGTCAACGAGAGAGATTGACTTGCACGGTTACACGTGGAGCGACGCGCTGAAAGAGTTCATCGCTTTTTACAACGATTCGCTTGCCAACTCTGGCGATGAACAGGACGTGACGTTGATGGTTGTGCACGGGTACGGGTCTTCGGGAGAGGGAGGTGCTATTCGTCAACGATTACGCGCATTCTTACGGCGGTTCGACGGCTATTTGGAATTCACGCCTTGCGAGGAGCTAGACGAAAATCAAGGATGTACGATAGTCAAGCCGATCAAACCGCTTCCGGACGCCACCGACCAGCTCGCTGAACGGATATTGGATTACTGCGAATTTGCAAAGTCGAAGAGCAAGGTATCACAAAAGTTCCGTAGGTATGGCGAGACTCGAATCATGCAAGCTATGTCGTCGCTGGAAAAACAAGGTCGTCTCCACAAGCGTCGGGAAGGAAGGTTAACTGTCTATGAGACGACTTCAACCGAGTGAAAGTGCCGTAGATTTGTAATGGTTAAACGCGTTAAGAGAAGAACCGATGTGCCGGATGGCGCACGCAGCAACAAGACAATCGGCGCAGTTGTACTTGGAAAACGCGTTTGGGTGTTGGTTGAGAAGTTGCTCTGAATCCAGTTGACCGAAGTCTATCGTGATCGCGATTCGCGGCTCTTTATGGCGACTAGGACTTCGTCGACGGACATTCGTCCGACTGGGCCGGAGGCGTACATGGATCCGAAGACCACGCCGCCGCGAGAGATGAGGAGTTCGACGGGTTGCATGTAGCGGCCGTGGTGATCGGTTGTCCACCATCCACCGAGGGGTTCGAACTCGGATTCGGTGAGGCCGTATGCGACGGGGAAAGTGAGTCCAAGTTCGTCGCGCATGGCTTTGACTTCGTCTTGAGTTCCGACGGTTGCGGCGATTATGCCAGCACCGAGTGCTTGGAGTTCGCTGAGACGCTCTTGGTAGCTGCCTAGCTGCCTTCGGCAGTAGCTTCACCAGGCGCCGCGGAAGAAAAGGAGGGCGAGGTAGCGCGATGACATGCCGCTGGGCATGTCGAGTTCATCACCATCGACGAGTTTGAATTTGAGTTGCGGCAGGCGGTCGCCTTGTTGGAGCATTTCAGACATTAGCGGTATACGCAGGTTGGTCGGGGTTGGTATCGCGAATGCTATGGATTATAGCCGCGACGTTTGAGTTGCTTTCGTGGCGTGGCTGGCTTAAGTTTCGCGTTCGGTTTCGAAGCCGAGCATTTCGAGTGCTACTACTTTTGCGCTTTCCAAGTCGTCGACGAGGTGTTCTTCCGAGACTTTGTCGATCGCGTTGAGGGCGCGAAGGGTGGTTTCGGGGACGCCGCCAAGTCCCGCCAATATGCAATGCGTGTCTTCTGCGATGGCTACGTCGATCATCTGCTCGACAACCAGCGCGGCGCTGTCGTCGATGAACACAGTATCGGTGAAGTCTAGGATCACGACTTCGTGTTCACGGATGTCTTCGCTGATAGTGGTGATAAGTCGGCTGGATGATGAAACTGTGAAGCTTCCCCTCAGGGCGATGACTCCGACTCGCGCGGAGAGCATGTCGAACGATCGGGCGGCTTTGTATCCGGTGAAGAATACTTGGTCGAGGATAGGTACTGAGACGACGCTGTCGAGTTCGAGGCGTTCGAGTTGTCTGGCGGTCGCCATCCCGGCGGCGATGAGGCCGATGGCGACTGCGGTTACGAGGTCGAGGAACACCGTCAAAAACATAGTGATGACCATGACGATGAGGTGTTCGCGTTGGACGCGATGGATGCGGGTGATGAATCGCCAGTCGATAATGTCCCAACCCACTTTAAGGAGAATGCCGGCCAATACGGCGTGTGGGATGTTTTCGACGTATCTTCCGATTCCGAGGACCAGAGCGAGGAGGATTGAGGCGTAGATGACACCGGATATTGGGGTTCTCCCGCCGCCGCGAAGGTTGACCACGGTGCCGAGAGTTGCGCCTGAACCGGGGAGCCCGCCAATGAATCCGGCGATGGTGTTACCTATGCCTTGCCCGACGAGTTCCTTGTTGGCGTTATGCCGCGTACGTGTCATCGAGTCGGCGATGAGTGAAGTCAGGAGGCTGTCGATGGAACCGAGTAAGGCGATGATAAGGGCGGGTTGTACGGCCTTCACGAGGAAATCGCCGGAGATTTGCGGTATATGAAGGCTTGGCAGTCCGGAGGGTACTTCGCCAATGACGGGAGCGCTGGTGAGCCATAGAACGCCAAGTAAAGAGCCGGTGACTAGCGCGGCGAGTGTAGAAGGAAAATAACGATGGAGTTTTTCTGGCCATAATATGCCTACTGCCAGAGTGGCGGCGGCAATGGTCAAGGCTCCGAAATGGACGTTGGGTATCGCATCAGGTATGGCGCGGATGGCGCCGACGGGTCCGCCGGAGACGCCTTCAGCACCGACGAATGGGAGGATTTGAAGGATGATGATTATCACGCCGATGCCGGACATGAACCCGGAGATGACGGAGTATGGCGTGTATGCGACGAATCGTCCGATTTTGAGAACGCCGAGGAGGATCTGGATAATGCCGGCTAGGACAACAATGCCGAAAGCTTCGCCGAGGTTGTCAGGTCCGGCGAGGGTTACGACGGTGGCCATGGCGACGGTCATGGGACCGGTGGGTCCGGAAATCTGAGATTTGGTACCGCCAAATACGGAGGCGAAGAATCCTACAGCGATAGCGCCGTATATACCGGCGATGGCGCCGAGACCTGATGCGACGCCAAATGCGAGGGCGACGGGGAGTCCAACGACGGTTGCGGTGAGTCCGCCGAAGATATCTCCTTTTAGGGTTTCCAGATCGTAATTGAAACTGAATCTTTTCACGACCTGTTCCAATTACGCCCCCTATTAACTACAGATTCCCCTCAATTATGTGGAGTTATTTTACGCGGCATGATTCAAGGCTGCGTAGAGACAATCGTCACAATTTCTTGTAAAAGCGTAAGTGTAAAAGCGTAAGCATTTTGGATTTTCGCGGTGCTCAGTATGCCGCTTGGATGGCAACTGAGCCGATGTATCAGAAACCTAGCCTGTGGTATATTTCAGTACATGCGACATTGAGGATCGTGAAGTGAAGCAGAGAAGGGTAGAAACGACGCTGCGCCCCATGTGGGAGGTCGAAATTAATGACTGACCGTATATTGGACCGTATAGATGCTCCTAGCGATCTGAAAGATCTGGGTTATGAGGAGCTAGAGCAGGTCGCACAAGAGGCTCGAGACACCATTATCTCGGTCATCACCGAGCGTGGCGGTCATCTCGCTTCCAATCTAGGTGTGGTTGAGTTGACGTTGGCGCTGCACAGGGTGTTTGAGAGCCCGAAAGACAGCATGGTGTGGGACACAACCAACCAGATGTACACGCACAAGCTGGTTACGGGGCGTCGGGATGAGTTTCAGGACATTCGATTGGAAGGCGGGTTGTCGGGATTCGGTGAGCCGAAAGAGAGCGAGCATGACACCTTGGCGGCTGGTCATGCGGGCACCGGGTTATCAATCGCGCTTGGAATCGCGCAGAGCGCGGTAAATCAGGAGAGCGATTCGTGGACGATTGCGGTGGTCGGTGATGGTGCGATGACTTCTGGTTCTAGTTTCGAAGCGCTCAACAATATTGTTCATCTGAATCCGGAGCGCATGATCGTTGTCCTAAATGACAACGGGATGTCGATCTCGGAGAACATCGGTTTCCTGACGAACTGGCGGAAGCGGTTGATTACGCATCCCGAGTTTCAGTCGATGATTGAGCGGAT
>VXTA01000188.1 GCA_009837685.1 Chloroflexota bacterium
CAAAGGGGGCCGACAGAGGTCCATACGATATGGAAACAATGGCTCCACTCGCTAGCCACCGTCAGCGCTCAGGACATCTTCGCCTGCCAGGGCGTAGAGATAACACGTTCCGAGATCATCGGTTTGGAACCTCCACGCTATCTCGAGTGGGGATCGGAGCAGATGAGCCGTCGCAACCTGCAAACTCAACTCAAAGACAACCCGGTCAACCCGAACCAAGTCAAGCGCCTTACGAGAGCAGGGACAGGAACCTGCCAAGGAAGAAACTGCCGCGAACAAGTCGCGCTGCTACTCGCCGAGGAATCGAATACCGACATCGCCGACATCCCCTTGAGCACCTACCGACCACCTTTGCGCCCATTGCCGCTCAACGTCATGTGGCCCGAAGACGAATCCGAAGATGTGCGCAACGAGTGGCCCAAGTGGTTCAGCCCAAACAACAAGGTGCTGGGATAGCGAATGCCTACAGACAAAGCAGAAATAGTCGTTATTGGCGGCGGTGTTTCGTGATTGAGCTCTGCCTACTTCCTCGCCAAAGCCGGTAAGGACGTCGTTGTCGTCGAAAAGGGAATGGTCGGCGGCGAGGCATCAGGTCGAAACGGCGGGATGATCAGCGAGCGCACCGACGAACCCGCGCTAATACCCCTCGCCGTCGAATCCGTGAGGTTGTGGGCGACACTCGAAGATGAACTTGGCTATCCCACCGAGTTCATTCATCAGGGCAGAATCCAAGTCGCAGTATCCGAAGAGGAGATGGGCGACATATTCACCGAACGCGACCACGCTCTACGCCACGGCATCAGCGTCGAACAAATCGAACCTTCCCAGATCAGCGATATGATCCCCGGCATCTCTGGACGAACGCTCGGCGGACTCTTCTTCGCAAACGGCGGTCACGCCAATCCCCAACGCGCCGTCCAAGCATTCGCATGGGCATTCCAAGACCTCGGCGGCAGGCTCTACCAGAACACCGCAGTAACCGGCATCAACGTAGAAGACGACAAGGTAACCTCTGTCGAAACGACTGCCGGCACCATCGCCGCCGATTTCGTAGTCGCCGCAGCGGGCCCCCAAACCGCGCTTCTCGCAGACATGGTCGGCGTTCACGTCCCCGTCGCCCCAGCAAGGGTCGAGATAATCGCCACCGCTCCCCTAGCACCCCTATTCGACATCGCCCTCGTCGGCAACGGGCTTTACGGTCGACAAGCCGCCAGAGGCAACCTGCTCTTCGGAGGCGGGGCCCACGAGTGGATCGACGTCGACCTCATCTCCGATCCCGCCAAGCCCAATACGCCCCTCATCAGAAACATCGCCCGACGCCTAGCCGAACTCCTCCCAGGAGTAGCCGACGTTCCCGTCATCCGAAGCTGGGCAGGAATCGTCGAACAGGCCCCCGACTACATGCCCATCATCGACATCCCAGACTCACCCAGCAACTACATCATCGTCACCGCCTCCGCCCACGGATTCGGAATCGCACCCGCCACCGGCAAAGTAGTCAGCGGCCTAGTACTCCACGGCAAATCCACCATCGACATCTCCGGTCTAACCCTCGACCGCTTCCCCAATCTAACCCCCAACTGGCGCCAAAACCGAGGCTGGATCCCAGTCAATCCCTAAAACCCCAACGGTCCTGGTTCAGACGACTTTTTGAACTTGTTTAAAAACTAATCATGCCGGAGTTTTGCCGCTCTCAGCGGCATGATTCCCCTTCAACATGCCGCGTAAAATTACCAATCATGTACAAGGTCCTCCAAAACCTCCGCCGATCCGCCCTCATCCTCGTAATCATCGGGCTAGCTTGGAATCTGGTCGAAACCGCCATCGCTTTCTGGGCAACTCTCCAATCGGGCAGCGTCGCGCTCCTCGCCTTCGGACTCGACAGCATCGTCGAACTCGTAGCAGGTGGCATCCTCGTATGGCGCCTCCAAGCAAACAAAGACGACCATAACGAAGTATCAGCCGAAAAAAGAGCCCAAAAACTCCTCGGCTTGACATTCCTCCTACTAGCCGCATACATCGCCCTACATTCCTCCGCGAACCTCCTCGGCTGGCTGCCACAACCCGAGCCGAGCCCCCTCGGAATCGCCATAATCGTCGCCAGCGCCGTCGTCATGACAACACTCTACATCGCCAAAATGCGCATCGCCGTCCGCATCCAATCATGGTCCCTCAGAGCCGAAGCCATGGAAACCCTCTTCTGCGACATCCAAGACCTCGCAATCCTAATCGGACTCGCCCTAAACGCCCTTTTCGCCTGGTGGTGGGCTGACCCGGTAGCGTCCTGGATTCTCATCCCATTCCTAATCAACGAAGGCATAGAAAACTTTTCAGGCAGCGATCATCACGAAGACGACAACGAATCAATAATCCGCCGCGTCTGCTTCGAAATCAACTGCCTTTACGGGATAATCAGATGCCGAGCGACTTGTTGTGAAGCATAACCTTCTAACACGCGCCGCTACCTATCGCCAGCGATATTAGTTAACAGCGTGTATGCAGACTCCTGCTTCCAGCGCTCCCGTGCTCAACTGGTATCGACGCCCGGATGAGCTTCGAACAACGACATCTCGTTGACCTCTGGAAGATGATCCTCAACGAGATCGATCACCTCCATTCCCAGCTCGACCAACTCACACGCCGCCTCGCTCAAGTCGCCCTTCCCGAATGTCGCCTTCAACCGGACCGCGCAGTCGGCAGGTTTTATCCTCAGCCGATCAATAAACCACCTCACCCACTTGTACTCCAGTGAAGGCAGATACTCGCGGTTGAGCGCCGCTAAGATGCTGACTATCCCCTGCTGCATCCAAACAAGATGCCGTGCCACGACGAGATGATCAACCCGTTTGCCATATCCAGTCCAATTGAACCAAGGACCCAGCCACAAATTCTCCTGCACCAATTTGACTGCCAAGCGTGTGGGAAAGGCACCGGCTCTCTTTTTCCACCCCTCGATTAACGCATCACCGTAAAGCGGAACTCCATAATGGACAGCCGTCGCAATCTCGTAGTTATGAGAAGCTGTATCGAGACCATCGATCAGCGCCCCGATCCGCTCTTCCGCGGCTTCGACCAGAAGATGTATCGGCGACACCATCGCCGTTCCTTGGAAACGCTTCGATCCCACGACCGCCTCTAAGATTCCGACGTGCTCACCTGCGCGACCGTTACGGAAAGGTTCGAACTTCCAGACCTCACCTCCCATCCGTGAGACGGCTTCCATCCGCTCCCTGTCTGAAGGCGGGGTGAGCCAGAAGACACCGATCTCAACATCTGAGAACTCGTCCGCGCAGCCTCGGGCAACCGAACCTCCAACCATGACCGCACGAACGTTTGGGTTATCGGTGTAAGCGCCAGCCCCGGCGCGAGCTAGATCCAGCCCGGCCCGACTCATCTCGTTAAATTCGCTCGTCACGTTCGGTTCACCAATGCCATATGCTTCCTACCTCCTCCCCAGCTTAAGCGAGAGATCATCGCCCCTAAATTTACCCAGTTGCGTCAATTATCCGACGAAACCGCCAATTCTGGCTCATCCCAGAAGCGGATGTTAGCGCCATAGCGTTTTGTCAACCCTTTCCCGTCCAGTCGGTTATGGTTCAGACAGACACATAAACCCGAGACAAGATGATGGGAACCCCAATGCCAGACCTCTCAGGAAAAGTCGCCATCGTAACCGGCGCAGGACGCTACCGCGGCATCGGCCGTGACACCGCTCTCGCATTGGCCCAAGCCGGCGCCAATGTCGCAGTAACTGGGACCGGACGCTCCCCCGACACCTTTCCCGATGACGAAAAAGCTATGGGCTGGCGAGACATCGAAAGCGTCGCCGATGAGATACGTGCCATTGGGCGACGCGCTCTAACCATCGTCGCCGACTTGGGCGATCCCTCTCAGGCCCGCGGCATCGTCGAGAAGACCGTCGCCGAACTAGGATCTGCCGATATCTTGGTAAACAACGCCGCATTCGCCATGGCTGAAGACCGCGTCCCCGTAGTCGAACTCGACGACACCATCTGGCATCGCGTCCTCGACATCAAAGTCCACGGCTCCTACTACGCATCCAAAGCGGCAGCGCAGGCGATGATCCGACAAGGAAACGGCGGGAGTATCGTCATGGTCTCGTCCATCGCTGGCAAGATCCAACCCCGCAACTTCTCCGCTTACGTCGTCGCCAACATGAGCCTCCAAGGCCTCACCGGTAGCCTCTCCAAAGAACTAGGTCCCCACGACATCAACGTCAACACCGTCTGCCCTGGTGTCATCGACACCTCACGCTGGGACAACAAGCGAGACAACACTCCCGGAGGCCGCGAAGACTGGGAGCGCCTAGAGTCGAACATCCCAATGGGCCGTCCCGGCACAGGTACCGACGTCGCCAACACTATAGTCTTCCTCTGCTCCGAAGAAGGTCACTGGATCAGCGGCCAATCCATCAACATCGACGGCGGGCAAGTTTCGTCGCATTGATTCGGCATCCGAACAACGCAATTAGATCGAATCCGTCTGGCTGCCACATTTAGTCGATTTGACATTTGCCGCTAAATGCTGTGCTTCACAATCATTCAAATGTCAAATGTGTGGCACTAATGCTAAACTTCCCGTATCAGATGGCGCACTGAATGAAACATTCAAGCTGTGCTGCATGTGCATGGAAGATAGATAGGAGGTTTCCGTGGCCACCAAATACGCCGGAATCGCAATGATGATTGGCATACTGCTTTCCATTGTGGCTTCCTTGCTGTACCCCGGAAACGCGGTGGTTTACCGCGTGGATCAGACCGACTTTCCAGCGGCGCTGGAGGTAATCGGAGATGCGCCGACTCTAACGCACACGACGATATTCTTGTCGATAATCGCGATGCTGTTGATATCGTTCGGGGCTTACGGGCTATTCCCGCTGGCGACGCGTCTGGGAGGGCTTGCCGGCACGCTGCTCAAGTTCGGGATCATCATCTCTATCATCGAGTGGAGCATCAACATCATCGGATTGGGCATGAGACAATTCGTCACGCACCTCATGCAACGCGCAAATGATGCCGCGGCCGGGTCCGAAAACCAGATTTTGCTGGAGGAAACCGCACTCTCCGTACACACGACTCTGACGGCCGTCTTCTTGGCGTTCATCACGATATACCCGTTCGCCACAATGCTGTTTGGCTACGGGGTGGGCAAACTCATCCAAACGATGAACGCGTTCAAAATCGCGGCGAATGTTCTTGTGGTGTCGGGAGCGGCAGGGTTGATAACTTATCTCGTTGCGATGTTCGCGCCCGGCGACGATCCTCTCGTCTACTTGATGATTTTCAACATCCTGCTGTTCATCGGATCCATCTGCCTCTTAGTCATCGGCCTAGGCATGTACCGAGGTAGCGAAGGCCTGACCGAAGAGGAAGCCTCCGGCTGATTCCCTTACCGACCGTAAGGCGACGGGTATCCATCCGTCGCCTTACTACGCCCTCATCTCACGACTAGCCTGCCGACTACTGGCTCTCTTCGTGGCGTCGGTAAACCGCATCGATCTCCAGATCGAGCTCCTCTTCCCACAGTCGCACCATCGAGCGTAACCGCATGTTCTGATACGCTCCCCAAACCGTCATCGCGGGCGGTACCACTAGGATCGAAACGATCAGCGAGTACGCGATGGTGATCGCTGCGGTGATTCCGAACTGCTGCATTGCCAGCATGGGCGATGCGATCAACACGCCAATGCCGAGCGCCGTGGTAAGCGCAGAACCGAGTAAGGCCGAACCTGTAGTCGCTAGCGTCCTGACTGCTGCCGTCTGTGGATCACGTACGTGCGCGTATTCTTCCCGGTAGCGATGGATCACGTGGATCGTGTAGTCGACGCCGATGCCGATCGACAATGCCGTGATGATCGAGGTGACGAGCGTATAGGGGATTCCCAGCAACGCCATCGTCCCCAACACTGAAATCATCACCAACACCGTCGGCCCTACCGCAATCAGTGCCAATGCGGGCTGCCTGACAGTCACCCAAAAGAAGATGCCCAACACACCTAGCGCCACCGCGACCGTTGCTCCGATCGATTCCGTCTGTGTGTCTCGGATCGCATCGGTAACTGCGAACGAGATCACGGCCTCTGAAGTGACCGTAATCGTGTCGTCCTCCCCAAACCATCGCGCCTCGATCTCTTCTTGCAGGTGCTTCGTTGCCGCAGGATTACCGGTGTACGCCGGAAATTGCAAGAGAATCGCGTCGATTCCATTGGGATTGTTGACTAAAACACGAGACAGCGCGGGGTCCTGAGCTTCAATCGCATCGAGGATTGCCTGCATTTCAACCGGATCGATTTCGATACCGGCAGACGCTTCTTGGAAGCGACTTGCAATCTCCGCATCGTACTTGTCTCCGGGCTCGCCACTGTCTGTAGTCCAGTCGCGGATAAGCAGTTCGTATGAAGCCAATACTGGCCCAGCTGCCGCTCTCGGGCGACGCGATGGATTGTCGAACGCCTCCTCGAACTCCCGAACGTTCAGCAAAGTCCGCGTCTGGGTAGCCTCAGCTTGTACGATCACACTCGCCATCTCCGTCGAACCGCCGACAGCCGCGTCCAGCGTGTTCAAATCTGTCAGCACGGTCCCGCCGCGAGGCAACAGATCACGGATGCTGTACTCCGAATCGAGTCCAGTGGCCGCGTATCCCAAACCGACCGTGACGGCGACAACCACGATTATGTAAGGTGCCGGTCTCCGCGTAAGGCTCCTACCTAACCACGCCGCCAAACGCTCCACTCCAGGTAGTGCCGTAGCGATGGGCCGAGGCGGCTTCAGCTTCCCACCCGCCTCACGCCGACGATCCAAGATAGTCCGCCCTGCGGGTAGTAGCGTCAACATCACGATCAGAGCCAAACCCACGCCGAAACCACCGACAACGCCGAAATCGCCGACCATATCGATTGGCGAGAAAAGTCCCGCCAACAGACTGACTATCGTCGTCACTGCTGCGAGCACAAGCGGTAAAGTAACGTTTCGCAACCCTACCCTGACCGCCACCTCTACCGGTTCACCTGCTAGTCTCTGTTCGCGGTAATGCGAGACCGCTTGGATCGCATAGTCGACCGTGAGACCGATGATGATGATCGGCACCATCGATGAAAGTGGGTTCGGTGCGCTGACAATGCCCAATCCGTTCGGACCCAACCAACCCTCCGCGCCTGTAATCCAGATAATCGAGACGAACAACCCGACGAGCGTCAATATGAGGTCTGAGATCGAGCGCATGAATAACAGGACCAGCAACGCGATTAACAGCAGCGCCAGTCCTATCAAAGGCGCCACTCCAGTCTCCGTGCCCTCAATGTATTCGTCCTCAATCACCGCAAACGACACACTGCTCACCGCTAACGGTCCTTCGCTCGCAATTGCGAGGTCGTTGATTCGACGCTCAATGTCCTTCACGGCGTCATCGCCGGTGTTTTGTAGCTGAACACTTGCAATGGCGACCTTTGTCCCGTCCGCGTCGACACCCGTTGTCGCGTCCAGCAACGCGTTGATCTGCGGCGCGTCGAGGACACCGTCGATCTGTGCCTGCGAAACCGAATCGAAGTTCGGAACCTGCAACATTGCTTGCACGAGCATCGACGGACCGAAGATCGGGTCAACTGGTGAAAGCACACCGGAAACTTGCGGGTCGATTGCGATTTGACCCAGAAGCGCCGACATCTGCGAAAGCCCGTCCGGCGTTAGCGCGTCTCCGCGGAAGAGGAGCGTAACCACTCTCACCTCCGAATCCCCGAAACTCTCCTCGATTGCCGTAAGCGCCTTGGTGATTGAACTCCCCTTAGGAAGCGCCTCTGCAGTCTCCTGCGGAGGAGCTCGCAAACTCGTACCGAACCCAAGGAGGACCGTGACCAAGACCAACGCCAGCAGCGTCAACCACGGCCGAACCGTGACCAGCCAACTGAAGCCGGCCAGCATATTATTCAAATCTCGTCCTCCATCTCATGAAATCGCGTAAAACGCAGTTGTCGAATCCCACCTATCCAATTATGGACTTAATCCACCGCCGAAATCCGCCGATATGAATAGACGCGACATCACTCGTTCCCTTTCGTGACGAAAGGGGACACGAACGAAGTGAGCCGGGGTATGCACGACACGCAACACCCCGTCATTCAGCGCTCTTCCCGTCGTTCCCGTGTAGGCGGGAACAAAATCCTCAATCCGTCACGTACGTGTGCGTAATGACCTCCCAAACGTGACCATTCTCACACTCGAAATAAAACCCTCGACCATTGTGCAAGTGGTTGATCTTGCCATCCGCGCGTGACCGCGGCCCGCTCCCAAAAGACACTCCTTCGTCCTTGACG
>VXTA01000128.1 GCA_009837685.1 Chloroflexota bacterium
ATGTGACTGAGGAGGCGTTCGAATACGGCGGAAAAACGCAGACGCGACGTGGGTTCCTCGCCGCTGTGCGGTTGGAGGAGTATGACCGCGGGATCATCTTTCCGCATGAGCAGACGCGGGGGCCGTGGGTTGAGGACCGGGTACGGATGATGGAGGCGACGCGATCGGCGTTGAGTCCGTTGCTGGTGGTGTTTCAGGATGACATCCGACATTCGGTAGGCGGGATCATACGTGCGGTGACGGGT
The DNA here is from genome assembly GCA_009837685.1 of Chloroflexota bacterium. Classification (GTDB taxonomy): domain Bacteria; phylum Chloroflexota; class Dehalococcoidia; order Lucifugimonadales; family Lucifugimonadaceae; genus Bin127. The sequence goes on from VXTA01000128.1 coordinate 246, forward strand.
GGCCCTCCGTTGGAGGTTGCAACGATGTCGGGAGGTTACTCGTTGCGGTTGTGGCAGTTGAAGGATCCGGGGACGTTGGAGGTTTTGCGTGGATTGATGCGTGATTCGGCGATTTTCATTGCGGATGGGCATCACCGTTACGAGGCTGCGATGCGGTATCGGAGCGCGATCAGAGCGGAGCGCGAGATCTCTTCGGAGGAGGCGGTGAACTACCGGATGATGCATATCGTGTCGATTGATGAGCCGGGGCTGATCACGCGTGGGTATCACCGCGTGATACATGGAGCGTCGAAGGATGAATTGGCGCGACTAGTGAATCGCATCGAAGCGGTTTGCGAGGTCGAGTCTGTCTCGTTGACCGATCGAGCTGGGCTGGGTTGGCGCGGTGGAGACCTATTGAAGGCGGTCGGCGAGCGTAAAGACGACGATTTTGTGTTTGGGATTTATGGGTTGCAGGAAGGTTTCAAGATTGCTCGGATGCGGAGTACGGCATCGAGTCAACCGCTTGGCTCGGATGCTGCAGAGCGGTCTGACTACCGTAGGTTGCATCGGGAGATTCTGGACTTTGCGTTTGGTGTTGATCGGATAGATGCGACGGTTGATTTCGAGTACGAGGTTGAGAATGTGGTGAGCCGGGTCGATTCGAATGAGGCGCAGTTGGGGATTGTGATGCGGTCGATTCCGATGCGTGAGTTCGTGGACATCGTGACGCGTGGGGATCGCTTGCCCCCTAAGGCGACGAATTTCTACCCGAAGCCGCCAGCTGGTGCGGTGATACAGCCGCTCGAAGGAGACCTTTGAGTCGGACGGCTAGCCGTTGAGTTTTTGGAGTTCGGCTAGGAGGACGGCGGTGTCTGGACGGTCGGCGATGCCCTTGCCGATGTATTGGTAGGTGATGTTGCCGTTTGTGTCGATGATGAATACTGCGGGCGCGGCGACGCCGTCGTTGTGGAGGTCGTAGACTTCGTAGCTGGCAGGGATTTCGTGGTTTTTGGTGGTATAGAGGACGGGGAATGTGGCGCCGGAGTTTGCGATCATTGTGGCGGCACCTCGGAAATCGTCCATGCTGACGGCAAGCACCTCGGCGTTTTGCTGCCGGATGCGCGGGTAGTAGCTCTGCAACTCGACGAGTTGCCCGAGGCATATACCTCAGAAGAAGCCTCGATAGAAGACTAGGGCAACGTTTTGGTCGCCGCGGAAGTCGGAGAGAGTGATGTCGACGTTGCGGTTGGCGACCGGGAGTGAGAAGTCTGGCGCGGTTTCTCCGCTTTCGGACGAAGACGCCCCGCACGCAACTGCGATGATCGCGGTGAGTGCAGTGGTGAGCGCGATTAGTAGGGGCCTCGTCGAAAAACTTCGGAGGATGCGATCGACTGGGTTACGCATGCGGATTTAGAGGCCTGCCAGGGCTTCTAGGACTTCTTCGCCAGAGACTTGGTGTCTGTAGTTTTCACCGATGTTTTCATATGCGATGTTTCCGTTTTTGTCAACGATGAATACGGAAGCAGAGGCTAGACCGTCGCCGAAGAGGTCGAAGACGTTGTAGCTGATCGGGACGTCGTTGTTTTTGTTCGTGTACAAGACAGGGAATTCGGTGACGGCTTTTGCGACGATAGATTCGGCACCGCGGAGATCGTCGGTACTGATGGCCAAAACTTCGGCTCCGGCGTTTGAGATTTTGTCGTAGTGTTTCTGCAACTCACCTAGTTGCCTAGTGCAGAAGCCTCACCAATATGCTCGGTAGAAGACGAGGACAACGGGTTTATCGCCTTGGAATTGGGATAGGGAGATTTCTGTGCTATCGCGGTTTGCTGCAGGTAGTGTGAAGTCTGGGGCGGTAGGTAGGTTTGGCACGGCCTCGGCAACTTCAACGACCTGTTGCTGCGATTCTGGTGCCGTAGCCTCATCGATCGACGATGAGCCGGTCGTGTCGGATTCCTGACCACACCCGACAATAGCGAACGCGAAGAGACCGATGAGAGCGGTAACGGCAGTTAATTTAAGGACTCCAGTGATGGTTCTCATGGGATATTCCGCAATACTCTTTCAGGGAGCACTCTTTGAGTGTAGTTCGGGCTGATGAATTGCCATGCTATCTCGCCTTGTGGGTTGATCACGAAGACGGATGGTATAGCGAGGCTACCGCTGTAAACGTCGTAGGCTTCCATGACCGAGGAATCTCCGGACGTGTAGAGCACAGGAAAGGTAATGCCTACTCGACTAGCGATATTATCGGCACCTGTAAGATCGTCGACTCTGATGGCCAGAATTTCGGCGTTCTTGGCTTTGAATTCGTCGTATTTTCGTTGCAGATCACCTAGCTGCGCGCGGCAGTACGGTCACCAGAAGCCGCGATAGAAGACGAGAACGACGGATTTTTCATCTCGGAACTGGGAGAGGGAGTAGCTACCGCTGGTTGTGATGGAAGGCAGGAAAAAATCGGGTGCGAGAGGACCCGATGCGACCGGTTCCGGGGTCGGCGTTGGTGTTGGAGTACGCTCTGGCGTGTGAGTTGGCGTAGGTTCCGGTGTGGGCGTGTCAGTGGGTGTTGGTTCGGGTGTGAATGTTGGAGTTGGCGGGATCGGAGTGTTTGTCGGGCTTGGTTCAGGCGTGTCGGTCGGTGGGACAGGAGTATCGGTAGGTTCGGTTGTGGGGCTTGGTTCTTCGGTCGTGTATGCGGATGTTGGTTCGGGTAGCGCCGTGTCAGTAGGTGTTGGAGTGTATGTTGGCTCTGGTGTGTCGGTGGGTGTCGGAGTATTGGTAGGCGGGACAGGTGTGTCGGTTGGTGGGACTGCCGTGTTGGTTGGTGTTGCCGCTTGGGGAGTAGCGGTCGGAGTTGAAGTTGCGGTTGGTGTGTTCGTGGGAGTTGGTGTAGAAGTCGCCGTCGGTTCGGGTTCCGGAGTCGCGGTGGGCTCGAGTTCGACCGCCTTGACCTGTGGTGCAGGCGTATTGGTCGGCTCAGGCTCGGTGGTTGCAGTAGGAGCCGGAGTGACAGTGGGTGACGGTGATGGTGTCGGTACCGGACTGGGTGTGTCTGGTTCAGATTCGCAAGCGAACACCAGAAACATCGCTGACAGCGCCGCGATGGCGACGCATGAGATGGTTCTTGACGGGATTTTGCGTATTCGCGAGTTCGTGATAATCATCGGGCTACTTCCCCGATGGGTAGTATCAGGCGGTCATTTCCTTGAGCGTTGCTTCTGCCGCAGCAAGAGCTTCATCGATGTGATCTTTTTCGACCCATCCCATATGACCTATACGGAAGATCTTGCCGGTGAGTTCTCCTTGGCCTCCACCGAGAACGACGTTGTGGTCGTTCATGACTTTGGATACAAAGGCTTTGCCGTCGAGACCTTCGGGGAGTCTGATTGCTGTCAGTGTGTCCGACGCGTAGCGGCGTTCGGGAAGGATTTCGAGTCCGAGCTTTTCGGCACCGTTGCGTGTGTGCTCGGCGATCTCGTGATGTCTACCGAAGACGTTTTCGATGCCCTCATCGACCATGGATTGTAGTCCGACTTCGAGTGCGAACATGGCGGATTCGCACGGCGTGAACGGCGGTTGCCCGAGCTGCAGGAAGTCCTCGTACTGCTGAATGTCGTAGTAGTAGCGAGGCGTGGTGCAGGTTTCGTAGGCTTGCCACGCCTTCTGGCTGAAGGAGATCATGGCGATGCCTGGAGGTGCGACCCAAGACTTCTGCGATGCAGTGGCCAACGCGTCGATGCCCCATGCATCTACAGCGATTGGCATTCCACCGGCAGAAGACACGGCGTCGACGAGGATCAGCGCGTCTGACTCGTCGTGGACGGTTTTGCAGATTTCTTCGAGCGGATTAGAGACGGCGCTGGAGGACTCGTTATGCGTAAGGATTACGGCTTTGTAATCGGGCTCGGAGCGCAGAGCGTCGCGGAGCACGTCGATGTCGGTGGCCTGACCGAGCGGAAATTCGAGTTTGGTGACATCAGCCCCGACGGCTTCTGCGATCTCGGCGAATCGGATGCCGAAGAATCCGATGATGATGGCGAGGACTTTGTCTCCGGGGGAAACGGTATTGAATACCGCGGTCTCCATTGCTCCGGTTCCAGACGACGTGATGAAGTAAACGTCGTTTTTGGTCATCAGAACGGTTCGGAGGTTGGCGCTCATGCGTTCGAGCATGTCGGCGTATTCCGGTCCGCGATGGTTGATCATCTGCTTGGCAGAGAGCTGTAGCACCTCTTCGGGTAGCGGCACGGGTCCGGGAATGCGGAGATTTGGTTCGGAGTTTTGGGTCATCTTCGGCTTGGGTTTAGGTCAGGGTTGGCATACGTTCAATTTTAGATTGTGTGGCGTTAGAGAACGCGGACTAGGCGGTGCTCGCGGCGTCCGCGTCGTAGGACGATGAGGTTGCCGTGGAGTAGATCTTCCGGGGTGATTTCGCGCGCGGGGTCGTCAACACGACCCGAATTAAGGTACATGCCGCCTTGTTGGACGGTTCGGCGAGCGTCGCCGAATGACTGTGCGAGGGATGTTGCGACAGCTAGCTCTTCGAAGGAGAGAGCGCGGTTGTCGATGTCGCATTTCTCGACCTGGATCGAGGCGGATCCTTCGAAGAGGTCGTCGAGTTCGCTGGCAGACAAAGTATCAAACTCGCCTCGGACGAAGGCCCGAGTGACGCGTCTGGCTTGTTCGAGTCCGGATTGGCCGTGGACGATTTGAGTGATCTGTTCGGCTAGGGTTTGTTGGGCTTCGCGTCGGCCGGGGTTTTCTCGGACAGCTTCTTCCAAGGGCCCGACTTCTTCGGGCTCGAGCCATGTGAAGAGTTTGATGTAGCGGATGACATCGGCATCGTCGGTGTTGAAGAAGAACTGGTATAAGCGGTAGGGGGAGAATTTATTGGAGTCGAGGGCCGGAGCGCCACCGATGGATTTTCCAAGTTTGTCGCCTTTGGAGTCGGTTATCAGCGGGAAAACGATGCCGTGGGCGCGCGGAAGGCCGTTCTTGTCAGCGCCGTGCTTTCGACGAATGAGGTCGACACCGTCTAGGATGTTGCCCCATTGGTCGGTGCCGCCGGATTGGAAGTTGCATCCTTCGCGCTCGTAGAGCATTAGGAAGTCATAGGCCTGTAGTAGAGCGTATGAGAACTCGGTGTATGAGATGCCCTCGCCTTCGCGCTCCATGCGCGTCCGCACCGAATCGCGGCGGATCATCGTGTTGACGGTGAAGTTTTTGCCGATATCTCGGAGAAAGTCGAGGTAGTTGATAGATCGGAGCCAGTCGGCGTTGTTGATGAGTTGCGCGGGATTGGATTTGGCGTCGAAATCTAGGAATTGTTCTAACTGCACACGGATTTTTTCGCCGTTGGCATCGATATCTTCGATAGATAGGAGTGAGCGTTCGTCGGTTCGTCCGCTAGGGTCTCCGATCATGCCAGTGCCGCCGCCAAGGATTGCGATGGGGGTGTGACCGTAGCGTTGGAGACGCGAGAGGCACATCAGCGGTAGCAGATTGCCGATGTGGAGGGTGTCGGAAGTTGGGTCGAAGCCGTTGTAGCAGGTGATCTTGTCGTTGATTAGGAGGTCTTCGGCGCCTGGGGTGGCATCGGAGAGGGCACCACGCCATTGCAGGTCGTCGACGATGTTTGTGAATTGCTGGGACATTTGGTGTTGGGGAGTTTGGTGCTTTGAGATCAGTTTGGTGATGGGAGGTTGGCGAAGATCTGGGCGATTTTGGCCACGTCGCTTTGGATGGCTTCGTTAAGTTCTTCGGGGTTTTCGAACTCTTGATCTGGGCGGATAAATTCGATGAATTCGACGCTGATGTCTTGGTCGTAGAGGTCTTCGTCGAAATCGTTGATGTGGACTTCGAAGGTGCCTAGGTTGCCGCCTAGAGTAGGGTTGTCGCCGATGTAAGTTGCGGAGGGGAGGATCCGGCCATCGGGGAGTTTCGCCCATGTGGCGTAGATGCCTTTGGCGGGCATCACAAGTTGTCTTGACCATTCCATATTGGCGGTGGGGACACCCATTTCTCTCGCGCGTGCGGAGCCGCGGTAGACGTGGCCGCCGCGCTCGTAGAGGCGTCCGAGCATGTCGGCGGCAGATTTGACATCGCCTGCGGCCATGGCTGAGCGGACCAGAGAGCTGGAGACGATCTGATCTTTTCGGATGACGGGTGGCACCGTGTGAAGTTGTAATCCGTTGCGATTGGCGATTTCGGCGATTCGGTCAACGTCTTGGCGGTCGTGACCCATGACGGCACGTTCGCCGATGATGAGGTCTGTCATACCAAGTGAGCTTTGGAGAGTGGTTAGGAACTTCTCGGTGGACATGACGCGGATTTCATCGTTGAAGTCGATCAGTTGGACGACGTCGATTCCCTGTTCTCTGATGAGCGCAGCGCGTGTTTTGGGGTCGTAGAGATGCGGTGTCTGGTGCGTTGGCTCTATGACGGAGCGTGGCGGTTGGCTAAAGCTGAGAGCGACGCTCCGGGCGTCGTTCTGTTGCGCTACGGATACGAGCCGTTGCAAAAGCGCCTGGTGCCCTTTGTGTACGCCATCGAACGTGCCAACGGTTACACAGGCTTCGCTACCCAGTTCTTGAATGGGAGCGATCTGTTGATGCAACCCCATGTCGTCATGCCATTGAGCGGTGCGTTGGCATCGTCAGGCGACTGCAACTGCCGGTTTGGTGAGCACCTCGGCGGCTTCGCGCAGGAGTACTTCGGTGGTCTGCCAATCGATACACGGGTCAGTGATCGATACGCCGTACTTCAGCGTCGATCGATCGCCGTTGAGCGATTGGTTCCCCGCGTTAAGGTGGCTTTCAAGCATCAGACCTACGATGCCTCGGTTGCCGTTCGCGCGCTGCTTTATCACGTCGCGGTATGCAACCGGTTGCAGTGTATGGTCCTTGTTGCAGTTGGCGTGTGAGCAGTCGATCACTAGGTTAGGTGGCATGCCGCTGTCCGTGAGTGCCTTCTGAGCGATCGCGACGTGCTTGGCGTCGTAGTTCGGGCCGTCGGAGCCGCCCCTCAGGACGATGTGGCAAGAATCGTTGCCGGAGGTCTGTACGACAGCTGCGGCACCGGCATCGTCGATGCCAAGGAAGGCATGGCTAGCGTTGGCAGCGATCATGCCGTCAACTGCGAGCTGTATGCTGCCGCCAGTTCCGTTCTTGAATCCGATGGGCATGGAGAGTCCGCTGGCTAGCTGGCGATGCGTCTGGCTTTCGGCAGTACGCGCTCCGATGGCGCCCCACGAGACAAGGTCAGATATGTATTGCGGCGTGAATGGGTCGAGGAACTCGGTGGCGGTTGGAAGACCGATCTCGCCAACATCCAAGAGGAACCGACGTGCACGTCGGAGTCCTTCTGCCATATTGCAGGAACCGTCGAGGTTCGGATCGTTGATCAGTCCTTTCCACCCGACGGTGGTTCGGGGTTTTTCAAAGTAGACGCGCATGACGACCATGACGTATTCGCTGACTTCGTCGGCGAGTTTGACGAGACGTTCGGCGTATTCGCGTCCGGCAGTTTCGTCATGTATAGAGCATGGTCCGGTAATGACGAGCAAACGATCGTCTTTGCCGGCAATGATGTCTGCGACCTGTCGTCGTGATTTGAAGACTAGCTCTTCCACCTCGCGTGAGATCGGGATCTCGGCGAGGTATTCGGAAGGCGGGTCGAGCGGGCTGATGGAAGCCACGTTGAGGTTTTTGATTCGTGAGGACATTGGTTCTCCGTGTTTGGTGAGGTTGTGGGTTTTCGGGTTGGGTTTTAGGTCTTTGCTTCAGGTGGTTTTGGGCGCGCGGAGATTTTGGGCACTAAATTTGGGTTATCTGATTGCTCCGCGCAGGTCGCAAAATTGCGGTGTCTCGACGTCGCGCGGGCAGAGTGCCAATGCTTCTAAGCGCGGCGCCGGCAGATATAGGTCCAGCGATAAGTTTCGCGGGCAAAAGAGAAGGATGCGTTGGCGTTGAGGGTATCGAGGCGCGCGAAGATGTCACAAAGAGAGGTTGTGTTCGCGAACTGTTTTTTTCGATTACTGAGCATCAGTGA
>VXTA01000211.1 GCA_009837685.1 Chloroflexota bacterium
CTGTCCATGGTGATCGAGTTTGGCCAGGTGAACTGTCCGTTCTCGGCACCCCAAGCACCAAAGATGCCGAAGTAGTCTTCGTCGAGGTTCATTATGGTGACTCGAACGCCTCGTTTGTCGCCGTCAGACGAACGGTTGAGCACGTAAAGACGGTCGTCCGCGCCTGCGACAATGTCGACGGGGTAATAAAAGCCACGGCCGAACATGGCCGTGACTCCAATAGTGCGGTTGTATTCAAGCCGCTGGTTCTTGTCTTGCGTTTCAGCCATCGTTCTGTCTCGGTTTTTCGTCGCTGATTTTGGCGTAGGGATGCGGTTCTATACGGGTTCCAGCGAACTGATCAAGCCCTTTGGAATTCAGGTGTGGCGGCGACGATCTTGATTGCGTTGGCGGCACGTTCGCGCGGGGTCTGTCCGCCGTTGTTGCCTGTCATCTCGTCGTTTTGTTCGACGAATTCGATCAAGGATTCGCGCGTCACGTCCGTCACGTGCGTCAGGGAGAGCTGTTCAAGCGCCCGGTCAACAAGTTCCGCGGGGTCTACGTTTTCGTCGTCACCGATCACGTTTTCGATCATGCTCTGGACGCCTGGGCTATTGAGATTTCCGAGGCGTTCCGAAGCGAAGTTGACGCGTTCGACGAGTGCGCCGGAGTCGATCCACTCAGTGCCCCAGTGCCATCCTTCGACCGAAGGCGGGTTCATCAGGTGTTGGCCCATGAAGATGGTGTGCAGGTGGGTGGTGATCATCTCTTCGCGCGGTCGCGGGAACTCGCCAGTCAACTTTAGGACGCCGACCATTAGCTCTGCGGGGCTCTTGACGCGCTGGTACCAGACGTCTTCGGACTTGAAGAAGTCTGAATGGAAGAGCGTTCGGAGCATCTCTTTGATGCTGTAACCGCTTTCGAAGTACGCTTTGGCCAACGTGTCGATCGCTTCGGGGTCGCGAGGCGGTTTGTACGGCCATTCCGGCACTGGCGGCTCATCGGCTACGAAGAAGCTATACATGTGCCTTGCGATGAAGCGGGCGGTAGCCTCCTGTTCGCAGATGATGTCGATGATGTCACCACCGTCGAAGTTACCTTTGCGACCTAAGAACTCTTTCTCACCGGTGTCGTGGTCTTCGGGTTTGAACTCGAAGTGGAAGGACAAACGTCCGTAGGGCCAGATGGAGTCGCGCATCGACTTGAGGGTCATGTAGTCGGTATTGCCGATCGTCCAACCAGTAAACGCTCGGGACGCCTCCTTGATGTCGTCCTCGGAGTAGTGGCCGACACCCATCGAAAACAGTTCGAGCAGTTCTCGGCCGTAGTTTTCATTGATGGCACCGTTGTGGTTCTCGCAGTTGTCGAGCCAAACGATCATCGCGGGGTCTTTCGACAGTTCGAGCAGGACGTTGTCGAATTTGCCCATTCCGACGCGTGCGAACATCCGGATCTGGTCGTGGAGCACCTTGCCGTTGGCGAGTTTGGCATACCCGGTTGCGAAGATGCCATGCCAGAACAGCGCGACCTTTTCTCGTAAAGGAGAATCGGTCGAGATCATGCGGTACATCCAATGGGAACCGATATTGTTGCCCATCATGCCCATGTGGTCCGGGTGGTATCGCCGGATCAGGTCGATGTCCATGGAGCTCGGGTTATCGGTTTCCAGAAGTTGCTCGACGGTCTCGTCGTAGCCCTGTTCGACAAGTGCTTTGAGTTCTTCTCTGGATGCACCGAAGCTAGCCCGCCGCATCAGGTGTGCCATTAATTGCAATTCGTTCGTGCTCATCGCTTACCTACCGAATTTCGTCGCGACATTTCAGTTTGGTTGCAGTATAACAACATCGGACTTTAACCGAGCGTTTTCGCGTTGGCGAATTCTAGCTCTGGCGTGATGATCAACGCCGCAATCGTTGATCCCGCTCTTCGTATGCGCTAACTTCGCGATCGTAGGGATATCTGGCTAGCGCATCCTCGTTGATATCAACGCCCCACCCCGGCTTGTCATTGACTATTAGGTCTACGTCTAATACCTGCAATGGTTCGGAGATGATCTCATCGCGCCAGGGCACGTCCGGATCCATGAACTCCATGTTCAGGAAGTTGGGTAATGTCATAGCGATGTGTGCGTTGATGACCGATGCCAATGGGCTGTTGCAGTTGTGCAGGGTAATCGGCAGGTACCTGGACTCGGCGATGGCGGCGATCTTCTTCGCCTGCGATACGCCGCCGCACCACTGCACATCGACCATGACCACGTCTACCGCGTCGGTGTCGATGACCTCTGCGAACTCCGTAGAAGCGTGAAGTCGTTCGCTCATTGCGATCGGTATCGAAGTCTGCGAACGCAACTGTTTCAGAGCAGACAGATTAAATGGGTGGACTGGCTCCTCGTACCAGAGCAGATCGAAAGGCTCGAGAGCCTTGGCGAGTCGAAGCGCCGAGACCGCGTTCAGTCCGTGGGCGTCGAACGTGATTTCAACATCGTCGCCGACCTGCTCCCGAATGAACTCGACCTTGCGGGCGGTTGCCTGGATGTCCGGGCGATCCATGTGCATGTTGGGCCAAAAATCGGCTAGATCGGCGGAGTTGCCGTCGGTGATGTCGTATCTGCCGGCTTGGAACGTTTTGACGCAGGTGAAACCGCGCGCCACGAGGTCTTGCGCATGCTCTTTTATGGCGCCGAAATCGTCGGAAGCGATCGCGCCGTCGTCGACGCCCATGCCGATGATTTGGCTGCCGCCTCCGATGTGGGAGTAGAGACGGACGCGGTCCCACACTTTGCCGCCGAGCAATTCGTAGACGGGTTTGCCGACAGCCTTCCCCATGATGTCCCACAGCGCGGTCTCGATGGCAGTGATCGCGCAGCTGAAGACGGCGCCCCACGTGTAGTGAGTGGCTTTGAACATCGTGGTATATAAAGCTTCGACATCGAAGGGCTTCTTCCCAACGACGTGCGGTTCGAGCCAGCGGATGGCCTCGGCGATTACGGGGCCAGCATGTCGGGTACCTTCTCCGTATCCGACTAATCCGTCGTCGGTCTCGACTTTGGCGAAGACCCAGCTGGCGCATATGTTTCCTTGTCCGAGGATCGGCGTTACGCGAGTAATCTTCATCGGAATTCCTTTTAGATGTGTCGTATGAATCGTCATATTATCCATAAGGCAACTAAATGCTGCTGAACCCATTTTGAGCGCCATTTGCATCGTGTACCATGCCCATTAATTCGGCGAAATAACCATCATCGGAGAAAATCCCAACGGCTACAGCTGCTCAGAACCCACGATACGAGGCTAACGACCACCCGTCGATTCGCACGTCTATCGGGCTAGGATGGCAATTCAGTCTGATCGCTTCGGCAACGCTTTTGGTGACGCCAGTCATCGTTGCAGAGGCATCAGATCTGGGTGAAGGCTACGTCATCTGGATGGTGTTCGCGTCGCTGATCGTCGTCGGGATTTCAACCCTTATCCAAACGCGCCGTGTGGGTCCGGTTGGCGCTGGCATCGTGTTGCCGATGTTCACCGCCGCGTTTGCGATCCCGTTCTGCATCTCCGCGGTAGTCGAAGGCGGGCCTGCGACGTTGACTTCGCTGGTTGTCGTTTCGGCGGTCGTACAACTCGTCGTTTCGAGGTGGTTGTTTATATTCCGACGTGTCGTCACACCAATAGTCAGCGGCACCGTAATGATGATCTTGTCGATCACTTTGGCTTCGGTTGTCTTCAAATTGCTGGACGACACGACGGCCGAAGAGCCGGTCGGTGGAACAGTCACGGCATTTGTGGCTTTGGTCATCGTCGCCGCGCTGGCTCTGCGCGGTTCCGCATTGCTGAGGTTATGGGGACCGCCAATCGGGATCGTCGGCGGATGTATAGCGGCAGCATTCCTAGGAATCTACGATGTATCCCGTGTAGTTGAGGCACCATGGATCGGTCTGCCGCAAGAATGGCCGGGACTCGAATTCGAATTCGGGGTCGCGTTTTGGACACTGTTGCCGTCGTACGTGTTTCTAGGCATCATCATCGCGATCCAAACCAATGGTGCGGCGGTCACGGCACAAAACGTTTCTTTCCGAGGAGATCGATCGATCGATTTCCGTGGAGTCCAAGGAGCGATTGCCGGGTCTGGTGTTTCCAACATGCTTGCGGGCATTGGCGGCACTGTTCCAACCGCGATCAACCCTGCAGGCGCCGCATTCATGCAAACGACCGGTGTTGCTTCTCGACATATCGGGTACGCCATCGGATTGATCTTCATTCTTCTCGCGTTCGTCCCCAAAGCATCGGGTCTGCTCAGCACAATCCCTGGCCCAGTCATGACCGGCTATCTGGTACTGGTCACGGGGACTCTTTTCGCCGAGGGTGCCCGAACAGTAATACAGTCCGAACCGAACCCCCAGAAACTCATCGTTGCAGGAATGTGCTTCTGGATCGGCGCCGCCTTCCAGTTCCGCCTCTTCGACGTACCGGATCTGAACCCGATATTGAACGGGTTGATGAAGAGCGGCATCACGACGGGTGGTTTCGCGGCGATCGCGATGATTCTTTACCTTGAGTTGACTAACCCACGGCGTATGCGTTTCCGATCCAAACTCGACATCGATTCGCTGCCGGAATTGAATGACTTCACCACCAAATTTGCGAATAGTAGGCGGTGGGGCGAGGCAATGCGGGATCGTTTGATGGCGGTCGGAGAGGAGACGTTACTGACCTTGGCGCCAATGGACTTTAACTTGGATTTGAACGCTGATGACGACGAGATCGATGATGTTGAACGCACGCTGGTCGTGGTCGCGTCGAGTGATGGCGATGTTGCGGAACTAGAGTTCATCGGGGGCGAAGGTGGGCAGAATATCGAAGATCGGGTCAGGCAACTCCAAGACTTCGACGACGAAAACATCGTGGAACAAGAACTTTCTCTCCAACTGTTGCGCAACTACGCCTCATCAGTACAGCATCAGCAGTACCACGGCACCGACATTATCACCGTTCGTGTAGAGCAGCCGGCCGGGTAGGGGCGAACAACAATGCGTCGGAGGGCATCGATGAGGAGCGGTACGTCTTCATAATCGACGAGTCCGACGAAATCATTGCACGTGCCGACCCGAATCTGTTGGGAGAAAATCTCAAAGGAGATCTCTTCGTAGGGTCGGACAGCTATTGCTACGGCGAATTGTAGGAACCGCGGGCATTGGGTGGACTACTTATTTGAGAACTCTGTAACCGGCAATCAAGAGTACAAACACTCTTGGGTCGTCAAATGCGACGGGTTGATCTTCGGCTCCGGGTGGTATCAGGTGTTGCCGAAGTTTGAGTAGTTGAGCGCTGAACGTTAAACAGTGGATTTGGCGAGCGCGATTTCAACCTCAACCTCATCTACGCTGTGGCGGTCGCGAGCAACTTCGTTCGCAATCTCGCAGTTGATGCTGACCGCCAGCGTCTCGTTTGCGATGTAGTCTGCGTGATCGGCGATCGCCGCCGCCATGTCGCTGCCGGCAGGTGCGTCGATGCTGAGGTGGATGCGGTCGGAGATTTCCAGTCCGGCATTCTTGCGCATATTTTGGACGATGTGGGCGATGTCGCGGACGTAACCTTCGGCGCGGAGTTCGGGAGTGACCTCAGTCGCTATCCCCACCGTGTATGTGCCGTCGGATTCGACGGCGTAACCTTCTGCAGCGACGTTGTCGACGAGAATTTCGTCGGGATTGAGTCCGAATTCTCCGAGGTTGACGATTCCGCTGGCGCGGACCGTGGCTGCCACGACGGCCGCATCGGCTTCGTTAAGCAAGTTTCTGATCTCGTTCACTTGCCGTCCATATTTTGGACCCAGCGCTGGCAAGTTCGGTCGCAATCGATATGCCATGAGGCTGTCGGACTCCGAAGTGTCGCGCACATCCCTGACATTCAGCTCCTCTTTGAGCTGATCGGCGATCATCGGCAACGCTTCACGTTCCTGAGGTGAGTTAAGTTCCACGATCAGGGCATTCAACGGCTGCCGAACCTTGATCCGAGCCGCAGATCGGGCTGAGCGACCCAGCGACGCGAGGCGCATCGCCAAGTTAGTTCGAAGTGCCAAAGCATCGTCGATAACCCTCTCATCTGCCGTCGGCCAATCCGCAAGGTGCACGGATTGCGGCGCGTAGTCGCATCTTCGGCTGACGAGATTGGTATAGATCTCTTCGGAGATGAATGGCATGATGGGCGCGACTAACCTGCTGAGAGTGGTCAGGCAGGTGTATAGGGTGTTGTACGCGTCCTGCTTGTCGCCGTCGTCTTCCGACTTCCAGAAGCGGCGTCGGGATCGACGTACGTACCAGTTGGAGAGGCGTTCAACATAAGTCTCGATGGCTTCGGATGCGCGTTCGATGCGCCAGTTTTCGAGGTCTTCGGTGACTGATCGGACGAGCGTATTGAGTTCGGAGATTGCCCAGCGGTCTAGTTCGCCCAAGCGATCATGATTCTGAGAAGGTTGGCGCTCCATGATCTCATGCGTGAGCATCCAGCCGTCTAGACGCGCGTAAGTGATGAAAAAGTAGTAGATGTTCCAGAGTGGTAGGACGAATCGTCTTCGTGCAGCATCGCCGACGCTGTAGCCGAAGTTGAGATTGTTCTGAGGGATGTGGCGGGCGAAGACCCATCGCATGACATCGGCTCCCATTTTGTCAGCAGCCTCTTCGAAGGGGATCGCATTCCCTTTCGATTTGTGCATCTCTTCGCCTTTTTCATCTCGCATCAAGCCATACGAGAAGACGGCTTTGGTGGGCGCGACGCCTTCGAGCGCGGCGGACATACAGATCAGGGAGTAGAACCAGTTGCGGAACTGTCCGGGGAAAGACTCGGAGATCCAATCGGCAGGAAACCAGTCTTGCCAATAATCTCGGTCGTCGTTGTAGGCGAGGGTGGAGAAGCTGACGATGCCGGCGTCTAACCATGCATTTCCGACGTCAGCGATCCGCTCGACCGGGGCGTCGCACTCTGAGCAATCAATTTTTATTGAGTCGATCCATGGTCGATGGGGTGAATGTCCTTCGAATTCGTCCCACCCATCAACAGCCAGTTCTCGCAGTTCATCGCGGGATCCAATGACATCGAAGTTGGGGCATTCGGTGCACTCGTAGATCGGAAGGGCGAGACCGTAGTACCTCTTCTTCGAGATCATCCAGTCTTGCATGTTGCGGAGCCAATCGAGTTCCCTGGCTTCGCCGAAAGCCGGGACCCAATTGATGGTTCGGGTTGCGTCCATCATCGTGTGGCGCAACTCATCCATCGAGATGAACCACTCGTCGACCAATCGGAACACGAGCTCGGAATTGCAGCGCCAGCAGACTGGATATCGGTGGGAATAGTCTTCGAGCTTGTAGTAGACGCCGCTGTCGCGCAGCAGGTCGAAGATGATGGGGTTTACTTCGTCTACCGATCTGCCACTTAGGGCGCCGAAGCCGTCGACGTAGATGCCGCTCTCGTCGAGCGGAGCGATGACGGGCAGATCGTTTTCTTTACCAAGTTGGAAGTCTTCGGAACCGGCGCCGGGCGCGATGTGCACGATGCCTGTGCCTTCCTCGTCGCCGACATCTTCCCATTCGATGACGCGGTGTTGTTCGCGAGCTTCCGCTTGCGCTTCGAGATCGTCGAAGGGACCGCGGTATCGCCATCCGACGAGATGGGTGCCCTTGGCGTGTTCAAGGACTTCGTGTCTGCCGTCCAAGACGTGCAGTCGGTTAGCGCTTAACCAAAGTATTTGCGCTTCCACCTCACCCTGACCCTCTCCCGCGGAGGGGCGAGGGGAGAAGTTGCGAACTTTGACGTAATCGTTTTCCGGGTTCACCGCAGCGGCGACGTTCGCGGCTAGGGTCCACGGAGTTGTGGTCCAGACCAGTAGAGCTTCGCCGTCGCGTTCAAGTAGGGGTAGTCGGATGAAGAATCCGGGGTGGACGATCTCGGCATAACCCTCGGTTGCGATCTCGTGTTGCGACATGCCGGTACCGCAGCGCGGGCACCATGGCATGACGTCTTTGCCTTTGTAGAGCCAGCCGTTGTCGTGGCAACGCTTCAGGAAGGCCCAGATCGTGTAGTTGTTCTCGTCAGATTTGGTGTGGTACGAGTCGTCCCACTGCATGAAGTAGCCGAGGCGTTTCGATTGACGCGTGATGATGTCGGAAAAGTGATCGACGCGGGCTTTACACTCGGTGACGAATTTGTCAACACCGTATGTTTCGATTTCGTGCTTGGACTTAAAGCCTTTTTCTTTTTCGACCTCGACTTCGATCCACAGTCCTTGTC
>VXTA01000259.1 GCA_009837685.1 Chloroflexota bacterium
GTCGGTGATATGTGGGACAAGCGGTTGCTGGTTCCGTTTCTGGCTCTGATGCAGGGGCTGTCGTTGATCGTGTTGGCGGTTGCGGAGTCGTTTTTGATGGCGGCGGTGTTTGCGGTTGTCTGGGGGATCGGGTTCGGTGCCCGTACTCCGATCTTGCTGGCGATGCGTGGGGAGTATTTCGGCAGGCAACACTTCGCGACGATATTCGCGCTGTCCAGTTTTCCGATGTCGATCGGGATGATGCTGACGCCGGTGATCGTGGGATGGTCACACGATGTTTGGAAGACGTACGACTGGTCGTTGTACGTGATGGCGGGGTTTTGCGTAGCGGCTAGCGTTACGGTGTTGTTTGCGACGCGGCCGATGGCACCTGAGGTTAGGCGGCGGTTGGAGACGCGGAGGAGTTTGAACCGCGGATTAGGCTGATTGGAATGATGGGCTGTGATGTTGTTAGCCCTACCACGTCCCCGGGCATACCCCGCTCACTCGCTACGCTCGTGCGCGCCCCTTTCGTTTCACGAAAGGGGCAAGGCTGTCTAACGAACTGGAAAAGCGGGTTGGCTAGGGGGTGGGTGTTGCTCTGACGAACCATCGGTTGCCACGATCATCAAACGTTGCGTGAGAGATGTTGTTAACGAGGGTGTCGACCGTCGCTGCATACGTGGTTCCGGAATTCAGACCCAAGATGGTGTAGCTAGTCGCGCTAGCGGGCAGAGTCATTGATGAAACTCCTTCGCTATTTGGTGGGCTCCATCTGACGATCTGTCCGGTTATGGTTGATGTGCTCGATCCTTTTGCCGGAGTCCAGGAGATAACGATTTGTCCCGTTTCGCTGCCGGGTTGGGCATCGAGTCGAGTGGCGCGCTTTTCCAAGGCGTGCGCAGGTACTGGTGTGGCTGGTGGCTTTGTCGGGGTTATTGTGGGGGTTTTGGTAGGGGTCTCGGTTGGTGTGACGGTGGGTGTCCTGGTGGGGGTGCCGGTAGAGGTGGGCGTGATAGTTGGGGTCGGCGTGGTGATCGGTGTTGGCGTTGGAGGGTCGCCTCCGGATGTGATTGTTTGCCACCATTGATCGCCGGTGTCGGGATCGAGAGCGTTGTAGCGTCCGGCTGATGTCACGGCAGCGATCGTCAGATCGTAGTCGGTTCCCGGTTGCAGACGAGATATTGTGTACGAATCTTCGGTTGCAGGGAGGGTTTTGACGGCGAGTTCGTCAGCCCTTCCAGCGATTCTCCATCGCACGGTTTGGTTGATCACCGAGATG
This sequence comes from Chloroflexota bacterium, assembly GCA_009837685.1. Classification (GTDB taxonomy): domain Bacteria; phylum Chloroflexota; class Dehalococcoidia; order Lucifugimonadales; family Lucifugimonadaceae; genus Bin127. Next base: position 1,262 of record VXTA01000259.1, read on the forward strand.
TCCAAATCGACATCTCCTGTGGGCGGGATCCACGAGACGTGGATCTCACCATCGCCGCCGGTCGTTGCGGCGATATGGGTGGGACGATTCACATCGCCTGATGGCGTGGGGGTAGCGGTTGGAGTTGGTGATGGTGTCGGACTGAACGTGGCTGTAGGTTCAGATGTTGAGGCAACTGTCGGTGTTGCTGCGGGAGTTTCTGTGGGAGTTGGCGTCGGAGTTGGCGAAGGAGTCGGTGTATCAGCAGGTGTTGCGGTAGGGATCAAAGTGGGCGTCGGTACCGGTGTCGGTGTCGCAGTTGGTGAAGGAGTGGGTGTATCGGTAGGTGTTGCGGTGGGAACCAAAGTGGCGGTGGGCGTGAGTGTTGAAGTCGGTGAAGGGGTCGCGGTGTCGGTAGGTGTCGCAGTTGGTGAAAGAGTCGCGGTATTTGTCGGTGTCGCGGTAGGTGAATGCGTAGGCGTGAACGTCGGTTCGGGCTCAGGAGTGTCGGTTGGTGCGAAGGTCGGAGAGGGGGTGAGTGTGGGAGTGTAGGTAGGTCTCGGAGGTCTGACTAGAACCGTGGGCGTGGCTGTGAATGTCGACTTGACAGTCGTCGCGTCGGTTTGAGCATCGTCAGTGCAGGCGGCTATCACTGCTACGGGGAGTATGGCGAGGACGACCACCGCTGGCGACCATTTGAAAACCGGAAACATCGCTCATAGTCTATGAGACCGCCGGGGTAGATGGGACTGAACTGCGGATCCCGGTTTGAGCAACTTGGTGATGTGCGTTGCTCTCCCTTGCCGCCCTGTTCACCCTCACCCTAACCCTCTCCCATCAAGGGAGAGGGGACATTCATTAGCGCATCCCGGCTACGTAGCCTACGCCGGGGTAGATGTCGGGGAGGGCTAGGCGGTCGTTGTTGCGGTCTTGCCAGGCTCGGATGCGGCGGGCTAGGTCTAGGGCGATTTCGCCGTGTTGCTCGTCGTAGAAGAGGTTGATGGTCTCGTAGGGGTCGTCGTTGAGGTTGTAGAGTTCGCAGAAGTCGCCGACTGCGAGGTTGAGTTTCCAGCCGTCGGAGGTGATGATGACGCGGTGGGGGATGTCGCGTTGGAGTTCGAGGGGAGACATGGGCAACGTGAGTCCGTCAAGGCCGCGTCCGTGCCAGGCGATGATTACGTCATTGTCGTCGAGGGTAGAGTTTCCGGCGATGACATCGGCTTTGGATTCGCCTTGGAGCATGTCGGGGATTTCGAAGCCCATGAGGTCTAGGAGAGTGGGGACGGTGTCGATGTGGGAGTACCGTCCGGGGATGCGGCGTCCTTCGAGCCAGGGGACGCGGATGAGCATGGGGACGCGGACGGTGTCCTCGTACATGACCATCTTGTGGAGGATGTAGTGGTCGCCGAGCTGGTCGCCGTGTTCGCTGGTGAAGACGACGATGGTGTTTTCAGCGAGCCCTAGTTCGTCGAGTTTGTTGAGTATTTTCTCGATGGCGCGGTCTAGGAGGGTTACTAGTCCAGCGTATCGGGCTTGGATCTGCCGGAGATCGGATTCTTCTTCCCCGGGTTTTGAGATTGCTTCGCCACGGAGCTCTCTGGCGGCGGTGGGAGCGGCCCTGTCCTCGCCGGTTTTGTAGAGCTGCGCCATGAGTTGGTGCATGAGGGAAGCGGTATCCGCCGGGTCTTCCATAAAGATGGGCGATTGCGGAATGGATTCGGGATCGTAGTAGTCGTTGAGGGGGCCGGTGTAAGGGAAGTGTGGTTCGAGGAAGTTGACGTAGAGGGCGAAGGGGTTGTCTTGGTTTCGTTCGAGGAATTTGCTGACTTCGCGGCCTAGGTATGAGGCCTTGGTGTGCTCTTCGGGAAGGTCATGCGCAAATGGACGGCTGAAGACGCGTAGTCCGCCGACTTCGGCGTTGGGTTCGTAGCCTTGCGAGATGAGGTAGTGGTGGTACGGACTGAACTCGTTTTCGATGTCTGGATTGTCGCTCCAGACGCGGTACAAGTCTTCGATGGGATGCCACTCGTCGAAGCCACGGCGTTTGCCGATCTCGTCGCCGAGGTGCCACTTGCCGAAGTAGGCTTTGTGATAGTCGTCGGGGATGTGATCGACGATGGTGTCGACCTCATCTGGCAGCGGGACGTTGTTCTTGTAGGCACCATTGGTGTGGGGCCAGGTGCCGGTCATGATGGTTGAGCGTGACGGCGTGCAGATGGGGGATGAGACGTAGCAGTTTTCGATGACGGAGCCTGTATCGGCGAGGCGGTTCATGCCGGGCGTCTCGATCCAGTCATTGCCGTAAGCGGCCATGGTATCGGCGCGTTGCTGGTCGGAGAAGATGAACAGGAGGTTGGGTTTGGAGGGACGGTTTGACATGCGGGGCTCGCGGTTGAATTGAGGTTGGTTACTTAGGAATTATGCACCTTGGCATACCCTCTCGCGCCCCTTTTGTCCTTCGGACATTTCCCCTGCTAGCGGGGGCAGCCCTGCTTCGCTGTCACCCTCACCCTAGCCCTCTCCCATCGAGGGAGAGGGGATACCCAGGCCCTGCCCCTCTGGATTCCGGCTTTCGCCGGAATGACGTGGCTGGCGGGAATGACGTGGCTTTTAGGCGAAAACGGAGCGCAGGTCGGGGGCTAGGTGGACTGGGGAGTCGGCGTAGCGGTAGCAGCGGGTGATGCGGTTTTGGGCGGTGCGATAGAGGGGTGGGTCGGCGTTGGTGCATTCGTCCATGCGGAGGGGACAGCGGTCGTAGAAGTTGCAGCCGGTGAGGGGGATTTCGTCTTCGGCGCGGGCTTCCTGTTCCCTGCCCCACTGGGTCTCCGGGTCGGGTTGTGGGATGGAGGAGACGAGTAGCTGAGTGTAGGGGTGTGTCGGGTCGTTAATGACGGATTCGACGCTTCCGGCTTCGGCGACCCGGCCTTTGTAGAGGACGATGATGTTTTCAGCGATCTGGAACGCGGTAGTGAGGTCGTGGGTGATGTAGAGGATCGAGATTCCGAGGTCTCGGTTCATTGCGCGCAGAGTTTCGAGGATGGTGGCTCGGAGGGATGCGTCAACCATGGAGACGGGTTCGTCAGCGACGATGATCTTGGGTTTGAGCATGACGGCGCGGGCAACCATGACTCGCTGTCGTTGGCCGCCGCTGAGCTGGTGCGGGTGTCGTCCGAGGGTTTCTTCGGGACGGAGTCCGACGGTTCGCAGAGCTTCTTCGACGATGCCGTCGGCCTCGGATTTCGATGACGCCAGGTTGTAGCGTCGGATCGGCGTTCTTAGGACGTGATCGACTTTGTAGAACGGGTTGTAGGACTCGAAGGGGTCTTGGAAGATAACTTGGACTTCACGTCGGAATTCGGCGTGTTGGGCGCGTGACATTTCGGCGACGTTGTTGCCTCGGTAGATGACTTCGCCGGATGTGGGTTCGACCAGTCCGAGGACGGTGCGGGCGAGGGTCGTCTTGCCGCTGCCGCTTTCGCCGGCGATTGCGGTGATGGTCGGCGGCGACTCTGGGACGCTGAAGGTAACCGTGTCTAGTGCGTGTGTGTAGTGCTTGCGGAAGGTTCCGGCGACGAATGTCTTGCTGACGTTGTCGGCTCGGAGCAGAAGTTCGGAGCCGTTGTTGGAGGCAATCGATTGCGCGGTCACAACTGCACCTCAATTCCGCTGTAGGCATCGTAGGTGCGGAACGGCGTGCCCCCCCTGCGCCTCGCTATGCTCGACGCGTCCCCCTTTTGCTGCGCAAAAAGGGGAGGATGCTGTCGTATGGTCATAGGATCACCTCTTTGCCGTCGGAATCATCGTAGAGGTGACAAGCTGCAAAGCGGTTGGGGTCGAGTTCGCGGGTTATCGGGATGTCTTGCGTGCAGATGTCCATCGCTTCGGGGCATCGGGTGTGGAAGACGCAGCCCGGTGGTGGGCGTAGGAGGGAAGGAGGGAGGCCTGGGATGCCTTCGAGTCGACGTTTGCTGCGAGTGTCGGGAAGGCTGGAGATTAGAAGTTGGGTGTATGGGTGACGCGGATTTTGGAAGATGTTGGCGACGGGGCCTATTTCGATGATTTTGCCTCCGTACATGATTCCGATGCGGGATGCGAACTGCGCCATGAGGCCCATGTCGTGGCCGATCATGATGGCGGCGGCTCCGATCCGCTCTTGGACGTCTCGAAGGGTTTGGACGACTTGCTTTTGCACCACAACATCGAGCGCGCTAGTTGGTTCATCGGCGACGATGACTGACGGGTTCATTGAGATGGCAATGGCGATAGAGACGCGCTGTTTCATCCCGCCGCTGAGTTCGTGAGGAAAGCGTGACGCGACGTCGGGGTGTAGTCCTACGCTGGTCAGTAGTTCGGCTACGCGCCCGTTGAACTCGCCGACGCTCATGTTGACGTTGTGGTCTTTCAGGCCGTCGATGACTTGGTCGCGGATGCGCATGACTGGGTTGAGTGAGTTTAGGGCGCCTTGGGGGACCATGGCAATCTCGGAGAGTCGGCGCAAACGGATTTGCTCATCGTTGTCGTCGAGGAGGTTGGAGCCGTTGAGTATGATGCTTCCGCCTTCGATACGGGCGGGTTCTTTGTGTGCCATCATCAACGCGAGGGCGATGGTTGACTTGCCGGAACCCGACTCTCCTACTAGCCCCAGCCGTTCTCCCCGGTTGAGTTGAAATGAGACGCCATCGACGGCTTTGACCGGACCGCGGCGCGTGTGATAGTAGACCTTGAGGTCTTTGACGACCAATGGGGTCTGGACTGTTGTCTCGGTTGTCATACCGATGTTCGCAGCCGTGGGTTGGCGATCTGGTCAAGGCCGGCCGTGACCATGAAGAGACCAACGACGAAGATTGCGATGACGACGATAGGCGGTCCGAACCACCACCACAGGCCTTGGGGGACGGCTCCGAATCGGATGAACCAGAACGCCATGAGGCCGAGGTTAGGTTCATTCTGGGGTCCGAGTCCTAGAGCGGAGAGACCGATGGACAGCAGGATAGCGCCGGCAACTGCGCCAACGAATGCGGCGGCGATAAAGGGGGCGAGGTTGGGTATCAACTCGGCGACAACGATTTCGATATCGCTCTGTCCGTTGAATTTAGAGACCTCGACGTAGGCTCTGCTCTTCAGAGTCAGCACCTGTGCTCTGACGACGCGTGCGGTGCCCATCCATGAAATGACTCCGATCAGTATTCCCAATTGCTCCACGGAGAGTTGGTCCAAGTAGGCGCTGACGGTTATCAACAGGATCAGACCGGGGATGGTAATCAATGCGTCGCTTAGGATGACGACGACGGCGTCGATTTTGCCTCCGAAATAACCTGCCACGAATCCGAGTAAGGTGCCGATTCCAATACCGATGGAACCGGCGATGAAGCCCATCCATAGCGTTCCCATAGTGCCATAAGCGACGTATGCGAATATATCGACTGCGAACTGGTCTGACCCAAACCAGAACTCTCTTGAAGGTCGTAGCCGTGGCGCTACAGTCTCTTTGATGGATCCATCGGCGGTTTGCTGTGGAGCCATCGCATACCCTACCTCGGTTCGTTCCTCATCGATAAAGATGGAACCGAGAACTGCGAATAGGACGATGAAGAGTATCAGGAACAGGCCACCGAAGAGCAGCTTGTTACGTCCGATAGTCCAGCCGATACGTGAGGCTATGGTTTCGGTTTCAAAGACGGTTACGTCGTGGCTGCCCTGAACATTTGGGTCTAGTGGTGTTGTTGCGTTGTTCGCCATTACGCCGACCGGTACCTGATGCGTGGATCGATTAACGGATAGATCATGTCGACGATGAACAGCATCAATCCAATGGCGAAGATGACGTACATCAGGACGCCTTGAATTAGGAAATAGTCGTTGCTGGTGATCGCGGTGTATAGGAGGTTTCCGATGCCGGGGTATGCGAATAGGACCTCGACGAGTACGGAGCCTGAGACGACAAAGCCGAGGTTGATTGCCAAGCCGGTCACTTGGGGAAGCAATGCGTTGCGGACCGCGTAACGAAGGAAGATGCGACGTTCCTTCAAGCCTTTGAATTCGGCGAGTTTTATGAAGTCATCACCCATGGTGGTGACCATCATTCCGCGCATTCCCAAACCCCAGAATCCGATGCTGGAAAGAATGATTGCGGTCGCTGGGAGGATTGCGTGTTCGAGGATATCGAGGATAGATGCGAGGGTGAACGACGGTGGGATCGCGAAATCGTAAGCGCCGCCTCCAGGCAACAACGGCCACCATACGGTGAAAACCCACATCATCAACAACCCTAAGAGGTAGAACGGCACTGCAGTAACGATGAGAAGCAGTGGAACCACAAAAGAGATAGCTAGTGGCGTCCGTGTCCATCCGAGCCACGCGCCGAAGAATGAGCCGATGACGGCTGCCATGACAGTCGTGACTCCGACGAGGCCGATGGTCCAAGGCATGGACTGCCTGATCTCCTCTGTGACCTTGGCAGGAAAGTATGCGATGGACTGGCCGAAGTCGAGACGAGAGAGCGAAATCCAATAGTTGACGTACTGTAGCCAGAGGGGATTGTTCAAACCGAAGCGATCTTCGTAGCGCGCGATCATTTCTTCGACATTGGAGATGTGTACTCCGCCCGCCTGTTGAAGCAACTGATTCATGCGCTCCTCTACGGGGTTAGTTGGGCGCAGACGCGGGACAGCGAAGTTGAGCGTGCCTGCGACGAAGATGATCAGCACGAACATTCCCGCCCGTTTTAGGACGTAATCAACTGTCATGCTGGTTTGTTCCGCTCATCTGTCCGTTATTGACGCTAGGACTCGGTTTCCTGCGAGTTGGATGTGCGTCAAGACGTTGAAAATGTTACATGATTTAGGTAGTTGTCTGAACCGCTGATTGCGCTGATGTTTTTGATGGGCTGTGATTTGGTTCATCGTTCCACCCTCTCCCATCGAGAGAGAGGGGAAGTCGCGACGTGCCCCTTTGTCCTTAGGACATTCCCCCGCGAGCAGAGGAACCCAGTGCCGCACCGCGCATACC
>VXTA01000201.1 GCA_009837685.1 Chloroflexota bacterium
GCCAACACTATCGTCGAAAACGCAGAAGAACGCTCGCACCGTCAGACCAACGAGACCGACGAGTACTCACGCCGAATGCTCATGAAGCTTGAAGAGCGGCTCTCACACACCCTCATGCAGGTCCGACAAGGCATCGACATGGTCAACGAAAGCATGGAAGAGCGCAAAAAGGAACACGCTCACAACATCGCCATGCAGGCCGCTAAGTACGCAACCAATAACGCCCGACGCTAGGCAACGAACCTAGCATTCTCAGGCGACTTTCCCCTCTCCTTGGCAACCAAGGAGAGGGGGTTCTTGTTTACTATTGCTAGCCGTCTTCGCTAGTCGCGCTCGCCCAGTAACCCTGGCCGACGATTACCAGCCACGAAACACCTACTATCGCGAAGTAGGTGACATGCCAGATCAGCGGCGTTGGTCGCGACGCCGTGACCACGTTCTGGAACGTGAACACTGCGAAGATGATCGCGCTCAAGAACAATCCAAACAGGATCCACGGCCGGCGCGCTGCTGTGCCGCTCCGCATGATGAACTGGATCAGCGTCCACAGGAAGATAATCCCGACAATCAATTCGAAAACGCCCGTGAAGTAGTAGGCGAATTCGCCGAGGCCCGTCCCCCATCCCATCTTGTCTAACGCGCCGCCAAACGGGTTTCCCTTATCCGCAAACTTCACACCAATGTGAACCCCGGGTATCAGCTTCGCCAGCCCGTTCGCCAACCAGAACAGCATCCAAAAGATCACTGTAGCCAATTCCAGCGACCCCAGCCGAACCATATAACTCCTCAAACCATCCATCGTTTCGCCTCCTGAGCGGTATTGGGGATTGGTCGTACGAGCAGTTTACCACCACGTACATTTAACACTGCTAAAACAACAAATGACCGTGATTCGATTGGGAAACCATAAGTTCATCCGATCGCCCACGCTGAACTAACACCACGTACTCCGTGAGTACAGGCTGCGCCGACCTCAATCGCGTTTCCAACCCCGAACCGTAACGCTGCGAACCGATTCCCCCCATGCCGTACCGTCTGAACGCGGACGCATCGGAACATCCGACATGATCTCAACATCTACAAATCCTGATCGCTCCATACGCCCAAGGTATCGGCTCAACAAGTCCGCTCCACCAACGCATGAAACCCACTCCTCGGCAGAAGAACGCACATCATCAGGCAGTTCCTCCGTAACCACCATGTCCGAAACCACGAAACGGCCTCCCTGCTTCAGCACCCGATAAATCTCGTCAAACACACGATCTTTGTCCGGCGACAGAGCGATAACACAGTTTGAGATCACCAGGTCGACACTCGCATCCAGTTGCGGAATCGCCTCGATCTTGCCCAACTTGAACACCACGTTGTGCGCCTTCAGCTTCTCCGCATTCTTCCGAGCCAAGTCGATCATCGCGTGTGTCATGTCAATACCGATTACCTGACCATCCTCGCCAACCTCCTGCGCCGCCAAGAAACAGTCGATACCTCCTCCGCTGCCAAGATCCAAAACCGTCTCGCCCGGCCTAGCCTCCGAAAGCCCGATCGGATTGCCGCAACCAGCCGAAGCCGCCATCGCCTCAGGTGTCAAGGCGGCCAAGTCATCCGAATCATAAAGAGAATCTGCCACCGTTGCCATCTCAGAACCGTCATCCCCGCAACACGCCGAACTAACTTCTTCGGCGCAACATCCCGATGCCGTAGCACCGCGCTCTGCAACCCGCGTATACCGATCCCGAACCGCCTGTTCCACCGACCCAGTATCAAACTCTTCACGACCAAAAACTCTCAACAGTTCCGCCAACTCCATGCCCTCCTAAACTCGTAGCACTACCAACAATTTTACGCCCCAACTTACGCCGCAAATCTCGCCCTTCATTACACGCCCCATCACCACTTCTGCGTTACTATTCCATCACAGCGCCGATGGGGCGCCGGACAATCTTCAAGGAGATGGCGATGGGCAACAAAACCCCGCTAAAAGAACGCATACGCCGTGGCGATATCGTGATCGGCGTTTCGGCTTCGATGGATGCCACGAAGTCGCAGCTCGAGGACATCCTCGGCAAGGACGACTACGGGGTTGTCATGACGGACAGCCAGCACAGCCCCTTTTCGGAACACAAGATGGTCGATTTCTGCAATATGGCTGATGAGATCGGCATTCCAGTCCACCTGCGCATTGACCATCCAAGACACGCGTACCTGCTAGGGAACCTCGCCGATCTGGGTCCCGCGATGTTAGAGATCCCTCTCGTCGAAGACCCTGCCACAGTCCGCGAGGCAATCGAGTTTTTCTACTTTCCGCCCGAAGGACGGCGTAGCTTCGTCGGGGGCAACCGCTGGGGCACCGAGCTCGGGAACGACATGAACATGTACGCAGAGTGGTGGAACAACAACGGCATCCTCTGCATCCAGATCGAGTCGCTCCGCGCCATCGAGAACATCCGAGCCCTCTCACCGCCCGGTGTCGACATGTTCTCATGGGGCCCGTCCGACCTCGAGTGGGACCGCAAAATGCATCCCCACCATCCCTTCAAGACCGACGACGACTGCATCAAGCACGTCATGGACCAAGTCAACGACCTCGACGTCCGGATGAGCTACCGGTCCTACGACCCCAAACTCCGCAACAAATACCTCGACATGGGCGTAACAGTCCTATTCGAAATGGCTCAAACCTAACCCCTCGACACAAAGGAGAACCCAAAAATGGGCAACGACGCAAACCTCAAAGAACGCATCCGGCGCGGCGACATCGTCATCGGAGTCGGCATACCGATCGGCTCCACGAAGTCACAGTTCGAAGACATCCTCGGTAAGGACGACTACGGCTTCGCAACCTGCGACAGCCAGCACAGCCCCTTCTCGGAGCACATGCTGGTCGACCACTGCAACATCGCCGACGAGGTCGGAATACCGATCCACTTCCGCATCAAGCACACCCAGTTGGCCTTCTTGGTAGGTAACATCGCCGACCTTGGACCCGCATTCATCGAGATCCCGCTCGTCGAAGAACAGTCGACGGTGCGGGAAGCCCTCGACTGGTTCTACTTCCCGCCTGAGGGCCGTCGGAGCTGGGTAGGCGGCTACCGCTGGGGCGCCGAACTCGGTCATGATCGTCCCGGCTACGCCAAGTGGTGGAACGAAAACGGCGTCATCTGCTTGCAAGTCGAGTCTCTGCGCGCCATCGAGAACATCCGCACCCTCGCCATGCCGGGCGTTGACTTGTTCTCGTGGGGACCGGCCGATCTCGAGTTCGACCGGGAGATGCATCCGCATCATCCATTCAAGACCGACGACGACTGCATCAAACACGTCATGGACCAGGTCAACGATCTGGACGTCAGGATGAGCTACCGTTCCGGCGACCCCGCCCTGCGCAACAAATACATCGACCTCGGCGTCACCGTCCTAATGGAGCGAGCCCAATAAACGTCCCTTTCGCGAACAGCAGGTAAAACCGTAGGGTTTCCCCCGCTCGCGGGGGAAATGTCCGAAGGACAAAGGGGGCGCGTGATGGTCCGTTACAACCTCAACCGGCGCAAAACCAAACCTACCAACCGCATGACCACGGTCATCACAACCTGAAAGATGACCGTGCGTAAGATCTGACGTACAAGCAACACAACCATGGTTGCTCATAGTCTAGCCTACGTCGGAACCGGGCCTCCTCCGGTCACGTGCGCGTGGAGATGAAACACCTCCTGCCCCGCGCCTCGGCCCTGGTTGAACTGCACTCGGTACCCCGAACCCGTAATTCCCGTAGCCTCCGCAACCTCTCCAACTCCCACCAATATCCGACCGAGCATCGCCACATGCTTATCCCCTGCTTCGTGTAGGCGGTCGAAGCACGTTTTGGGAACTACTAGTACGTGGACCCGTGCTTTTGGGTTGATGTCGTTGAACGCCAAAACATGATCATCCTCATATACCTTGCAGCAGGGAATATCACCCGCGATGATCTTGCAAAAGATACAGTCGTCAGACACTTTCGATCCCTCTGGCTTCCAAGTCAGAGCGTTCGACCAAGGTTTTCGATGTGCGAATCCGAATCTCCGAAATCAGCACGCCACGAAAGCACTCGCCGAGTGTAGAGATGCAGATCATGCTCCCACGTGAACCCGATCGCACCGTGCGACTGATGCGCCTTCCACACGATGTCATGCATCAAAGTATTCGCAGACCATTTCGCCTGCGAAACAATCCGTGAAGCCATCACACCATCGACATCCGCGCTCAACGCCCACGCCGACCGATCCGCGAGATGCTTCGCCGATTTCACCTTCGTAGCCATATCCGCCATGTAGTGCTGTATCACTTGGAACGCACCAATCGGACGACCAAACTGCCGCCGCTCTTTCACATACTCGATCGTGCGATCCGTAACCGCGCTCCCCGCTCCAACCATCTGCGTCGCCCTCGCCGCCGCTCCGTACAACATCATGTGATCGACGACATCAGCGCCACCACCAACTTCGCCGACAACCGTCGCTGTCGGAACAACAACCTCGTTCATATCGATATCGCAAGCCGGTGCACCCGAAGCCATCTTCACCCGGTTGACATTGACCGTCCCTTCGGCAGACTTCACCGGCACCGCGAACACAGTCATACCTGCGTCAGTCTCGGCAGGCATCAACACCAGATCAGCAGAGTTTCCGTACGGAACGAACCTGCTCGTGCCGCTGATAACCCAGCCGTTTGATGTCTCCGAAGCCCGTACACCCATCGCACTTGGATCCGTCGAACCATCCATCCCCACCAATGACGGAACCGCAACCATCTCGCCAGTCGCGATTGATGTCAACCAATCCTGTTTCTGTACGTCTGAACCGAACTCGCTTATCGCAGAAGCCGACACAACGGCCGACTCCACGAGCGGCCCCGGTGCCAATGCAGTGCCCCACTCGCCGAGAAGCACCGCCATATCCGACATGTCCATGCCAGAACCGCTGTGCTCCTCTGGCACGATCAGTCCTAGCCACCCCAACTCGCCGATCTCTCGCCAAAAATCGTCGGTATAACCCTGCTCATCCGCCGCCATCGCACGGACGAAGTCGGATGGTGAACGGTCAGAGAGATACTCCGCTGCACTGCTTCGGATCAGTTCCTGCGTTTCGTTTAGTCCGAAGTCCATGATGCGGATCTAGCGACGAGGCAATTCAAGGCCACGGTAGGCGATGATGTTTTTTTGGATTTCGTTGGTGCCAGCCAATATCGGACCGGAAGTCTGATACATCCGCATCTTGAAGATACGCCCAGCGAGATCCTTGTGCTCATCCGGATCGTCGATCAGACCCGGCATCCCAAGCAACTCAACGCCAAAATCGAGCACCGCAGTATTCACCTCGGTCGCCGCGATCTTGCACATACTCGCCTCAGTCGACGGTGGGTGTCCCAGCGACTGCAACCATGCCACCTCATAGGTGATGTAGCGCGCCATCTCGATCTCTGCTTCAAGCTCCGCCAAACGACGCCGCACCTTCATGTCGTCGATCATCAGCGAACCATCGAAGCGCCGAGTTGTCGCCGCATAGTCGCGGATCTCCTCCCACGACTTTTGTGCCCACGACACATAGTCGATATTTCCACGCTCGAAGTTGAGGAGGTTCATCGCCACGTTCCAGCCATCGTGCAGTTCACCGACCAGATTCTCAACCGGAACATGGACATCATCGAACATTACTTGGTTGAAGCTGTGCGCGCCGGCAATGTTGATGATCGGATTGACCTGAATCCCCGGCGACTTCATGTCCACAAGAAGGAAGCTGATCCCCGCGTGCCGTTCCGCATCGCGATCAGTGCGAACCAACATGAACATCATGTCCGCACGATGCGCCAACGAGGTCCATATCTTAGATCCGTTGATCACGAACTCGTCGCCTCGCAGTTCAGCGAACGTCTGCAAAGATGCCAAATCCGAGCCCGTATTCGGCTCTGAATACCCCTGACACCATTGGATCCCGCCCTGCGCGATGTCCGACAAATACTTACGCTTCTGCTCGTCAGTGCCAAAGACCATCAACGTGGGACCCAACATCCGCGTGCCAAACCTGTCGTTGCCCGGTGCTCGGCGGTACGACATCTCCTCCGCGAAGATCAGGCTGATCATCGGAGACGCCTCTTGTCCGCCATACTCCTTCGGCCACGTCATCGTCAACCAGCCACGCTCGGCGAGCTTGCGTCGCATGCGGCAATAAAGCTCCCATCCCTCCTCGCTGGACTCGTCGTTGGGACCTATCCAGCCGTCAGCGAGTTCATCGTCGAGGAATTCCCGCAGTTCCTCGCGGAATGCGAGTTCCTCTTCGTTGAATTCGAACCACATGGCGGATCCGATCAGTCGGCAGTAACCGCAAGACTGGTGATGGTTTTGACGATGCCACCCACCTGATGCATCTTGGTGCTGACGATGCCGCCGATATCCACGAGATTGTCGGCCTCGACAACTGCGATGATGTCGAACGGTCCAGTTACCATGTCGACGGCGATCATTTGATCGATCTTCTTCAACTCCGTCGCAACGTTAGCGGTGCTGCCGACTGACGTCTCGATCAAGATGTATGCTCGGGTCTTCATTTCTTTGAGGTGCTCCTATCTCAGAGGTTTGCGTATTGCATATGCTAACGCCCGAAACGCAAATTGACGACTTTCTGAAAATTACTCAAAAATCAAGCGCACGTTCGAACTCAGACCAGTCTCTCACCGGGCCCACCGCAGACATCGCCAACTTGTCCGGTATAACCACATTGGAAGCCACCATCCGCACATCTTCTAAAGTCACCGCATCCAACGACTTGATCCGGTCGTCCAACGTCTCGACACTGCCGCGCAGCAACTCCTGTGCCGCGAGATCGTTCGCCACCGCCCGACTCTCCTCCATTCCGAGTAGCAACCTGCCCTTAGCCAACTCACGTGCATCGCTCAGTTCCTCATCAGTAATCCCATCCCTGATCTTCGCCAACTCATCCACGATTACACTCAGCGCCTCAACCGCCCGCGGCGGTTCTACGCCAGTGTGAATGTCGACTACGCCGCAGTCGGTGAGTGAGTGCATCGAACTACCTATCCCATACGCGAGCCCTCGCTTTTCACGGACCTCTTCAAATAACCGACTACTCATGCTACCGCCCAAAACCACCGTCATTATTCGCAACGCGGTCCTACGCGAATCATTCATACCAACGCCCTTAAACGCCAGCGCCATGTGCAGCTGCTCAAGATCCCGCCGTCCTCCGGTCACACTAGGGCCTACCAAATTGTCGTCATATGGAAACATCCCTCGCGGCTTACCACTGGGTAGATCCGACAACAATTCGTCTATCTGATCAACCACCTCATCATGTTCGATGTTGCCGGCGACGCAAACGACAATGTTGCAACCCACATATTGTCCGCGGTGGTAGTCAATCATCACCTCACGCGGTATCGCCTCGACGCTTTCAATGGTGCCTGCGATGTCTCGACCCAAAGCCTGATCTGGCCACAACGCAGAATCGAGCAACATTCCCGCCAACGCTCCGGGCGAGTCGTGCGTCGCCCGAATCTCCTCCAACACCACGTGCTTCTCTTGCTCGATGTCCGGCTCGCGGAACAGCGGCGACTTGATGATGTCTGCCAGCACTTCAACACCGCGTCGATAGTGTGGCAATGCCATCCGACACCAATAACCCGTGCATTCACGATCTGTAAACGCGTTGATCGTGCCTCCTACGCTCTCCACCACACCGCTGATATCCCTCGGACGCGGCCTGCTTGGAGTGCCCTTGAACAGCATGTGCTCGAACAGGTGCGAAACACCAGCCTCATCGTCCGTCTCGTATCGACTTCCCGCGCCGACGAGAAACACAACGCTAACCGCCTTGGTGTGCGTCATACTGCTAGTGATGACGCGGATGCCGTTCGCAAGCGTGGTTCGCTGGTATGCGGATGATGTGTCCAGTTCGACGGCGGTGGAACGCTGCGTTAACGGCATGGTCGATATCAGAAAATGTTTCGCGCGGTTGACACTCAAGAGTAGCATTCGCCCCGATAGCCACCCACAACGCTAAACCCTCGGCAAATCGACCTCGTCGCCCGTCGCTGCCTGCCAAATCCTGATCCGCGCCGTCATATCGAGTATCCGATCACGTTGCTTCGGATCGTCGTACAGATTCGTCATCTCGTGGGGGTCATTGTTCAAGTCGTAAAGCTCGCACTGGTCTGCCG
>VXTA01000139.1 GCA_009837685.1 Chloroflexota bacterium
GACTACCCGTTCGTCCCTGGAAATCATCCCGCCCTCAACCAACTTCCGCATCGCAGCCAGCGTCGCTCCACCCTCAGGAGCCGCAAACACTCCCTCCGTCCTAGCCATCTCAACCATCCCATCAACCATCTCCTCGTCCGAAACCGTAACTGCCGTGCCACCGCTCTCTCGAACCGCGCGGATCACCAGAAAATCCCCAATCGCCGCCGGAACACGCATACCAGCAGCCAGCGTATGGGGATCAGGAAACGGCTCCGCGAACTCCTCACCTTTCTCAAAAGCGGCCACCAACGGCGCACATCCCGCCGCCTGAACACACACCATCCGCGGACGTTCCGATCCGATCCATCCAAGCTGCTCCATCTCATCCATCGCCTTCCAGATGCCTACAATCCCGGTCCCCCCACCAGTCGGATAAACGATCACATCAGGCACCTCAAAGCCCATCTGCTCGACGATCTCATAGCCCATCGTCTTCTTCCCCTCCGCGCGATACGGCTCACGCAGCGTCGAAACATCAAACAGCCCCAACTCTTCAGCGGCACGTTGCGACATCTGCCCCGCATCGGTGATGAACCCATCAACCAACGTCAACTTCGCTCCGTACGCCTCACACTCGACCTTGTTCGCTATCGGCGCATCCTTCGGCATAAATACATGCGCCTCCATTCCACCCGCGGCCGCATACGCCGACATCGCACCAGCGGCGTTACCAGCCGACGGCATCGTCAATCTCGTCTGCCCCAACTCCTTCGCCTTCGATACCGCCGCACCGAGACCCCGCGCCTTGAATGAACCGGTCGGATTTACACCTTCGTCCTTGATGTAGACAGTATCCATGCCGACCGCTTCAGCTAATCGCTCTGCCCTGAGCAACGGCGTGCCGCCCTCGCCCAGCGTGATGATGTTGGCATCGTCGATAACCGGCATAACCTCCCGATATCGCCACATGTTCCCAGACCGGTCCGCCAGCGAATCTTTGGTCAGCGTAACCTTTGCCCTCTCGAGATCGTAACGAGCGAAGAGGGGCTTGCCATTAGCCGGGTTGGTACGGTGCGGATGCGATGCGTCAAAGCGCTCACCCGTCAGCGTGCACTCAAGATGCGTGATAGCCGATTGATACTTCATCCCGCAGTCCCGTCCAGAACTGTCACCTTCAATATTCGAGGTGGCTCAACCGACTGCGCCAACCGATTAATCTCCTCGAAACTCATTAACACATCCAAACCTTCAATCACTCGCCCGAAGACCGCATAACAGATCTCGATCGGGTTTGCGCAGTCCTTCTGCTCACCGTCACTGTAAGCATCCCACTCCGTCTTCGGTTCAAGCGTGATCACAAACTCGCTAGAACCGCCGTTCACAACTTTCGAGACCATCGAAATAGTTCCCGCCACGTCATGACTGGCATCCGGATGATACTCCGACGGAATGTAGTAACCAGCCGTACCTCCGAACGCATCGATTTTCGATCCGCTGAACACCGCCGAACCCGGCTCAACCGTGTGAAACGCCAATCCGTCATAGTACCCGGCTTTCGCCAGATTCAAGAAATTATCAACCGTTACTGGAGTCAGATGGTTGTAAAGGTCGATCGTCACATCACCCCGGTCTGTCTCGATTAAGACTTGGTACGGCCCCGTGCTTCCATCACTCGATCCTTCAAGTCGCTCCAGGACAATCTCCCCATCAGGAACAACCATCCCCGGCGTGCCCAGCACACGATCAACCGGCGTCGGCAACTCTAAAGGCTGTGGACGCCAAGCCGTCACTGTCGTTTGGAACTGCCCGCCAAGCGCTTGACGCCTGCCCGTGCCATCAATATCCATCAGCCACAGCGCCCCCTCATCTTCTTCCACGAAAGATATCTCCGATCCATCCGGCGATATCGCCGCGATCCCAATCTGTAAACCCCCGACGTCAATCTCCTCGATCTCGCCAGTAAAGAGGTTCCCGAGCACCAAACCGTCTCGACGTTCGTCGTCCACATACTCCCGCGTCGCAACCAAGATCCGCTCACCATCCGGGTGCCACGCCAAGCCGCTCACATCATGGGCCCGCGTCAGCGTCTCGCCCCAAGTCGTGCCTTCAATGTCACCCACGCCACTGATCGTCACTCGAAAACGACCGTCACCCGGTGTCGAGGTGTACATGATCATCGTCCCGTCTGGTGACCAGTAAGGGAAAAGGTGCTTTAGCCCGTCCTCGGTTGTGAGCTTTTCTGCATCCTCCAGCGTGATGGCGCCAACAACATCGCCATTTTCGTCTAACCGCAAATCGCCGACGAAGACATGGGCTTCCTCTTCCAGCAGCTCGACAAACGCTATTTGAGCCCCGTCAGGCGAAATCGCCGGCATCACCAAATCGGTCTCGCTCGTCACCAGCAGTCGGACATTGCCAGTGAACGGGTCGGTGTCGAAAATGTCTGCGTTCCCGTTAATGTCGCTCGAATACACAACCCGCGATCCATCAGGCCACCACGTCGGCGTCTGCTCTTCGAACTCATTCGATTCGATATCTGCCGACAACGGCACCAAATCACCCGTCACCAGATTGATCAAGTACACTACTCCGCCGCGCGGCCCGACAATATCGATTGCGAGGAAATCCGAACTGCGCTGCCGGACCTCGATGTCCATCGCCGCCTCAATCTGCCCTGCGTTCCCAGATCCTTCGGAAAGAACCCTGGCAATTACCGCATCATCGTATAGTCCCGGTTCAAACCCAGCCTTAAACGCTAAATTCTGATTCAATGCACCGCCAGATGTTACCTCCAGATACACATCCACGTCGTTGATAGCATTGCCGTTCTCATCCAAAACACTCAGCGGAACTGGCGAACTCGACCCGGCAGGCACCGAATCAAATTCGTTGTCGAACTCGATCGCCACCGCTTTCGATGGAAGTATCGAAACCGGTACATCCGAAAATATCTGCACTCCGTCCTTGATCCCTCGCACCCGTACCGTGTTTTCCGGGAACGTCCCTGACTTCACACCAGCCGTGAACACACCACCTTCGCTGAAACTACCGATCTCCGGATTATCAACCTCCCACATGACCTCGTCCAACTCCAACTCGTGACCGAAGCGGTCGAAGCCGGTCGCCGTCAGCTGCACCACATCGCCCGACTTCAATTCCAGCAACGATCCACTCGCCTCTACACGATCCAAAATGCCCGGACCAACGGTACCCTTGATTATCCGCTCCAACGTAACGTCCCCTGCCGTTGCCGTCACCAGAATCAGCGAAGCATTCTCCGCCGACATCGTTTCGTTCGGTGTGTAGTGCCCCGTCTGGTCGATTTCATCTCCGGGCCGCAAAACCTCCCACGTTATCTCCGCATCCTCCAGAACGTGTCCGACGTGGTCCAGCACCTCCGCATGCATATCTACTTCCCACGTAACTCGCGTGTCCACAACCTCAGGCGTAACTGCCAACGTCGTCGCCGGGCCGTGCACCACCGACACCGGGACCACATAGTTAGCCGTGAAATTCCCACGCGTGAAATCCACCCTCACGCCTTCTGACGCCGATCCGATATCTGTCCCCGCTGTGTACAGCCCGTCTTGTTCAATGCTCCCGGTCGCCGGTTCCGCGTGCCAAACCAGATCCGGATCCGCAACCCGGTTCCCAAGATGGTCAAATGCCTCAACCTCGAACTGGAACGTCTCAGCACCAGCAAGCGTCAGCTCTTCGGTGTTCAAAACCAACCAACCTGCATCGCCCGGCTGTACGGTGATCGTCGACTCCGATATCTCCGTCTCATCGCCCCGCGACGCCGTCAACTTCACGGTGAACGTCCCAGCATCCAGATACGTGTGCCGAGCAATCGTTCCCGCCGACGTGTTGCCATCACCGAAATCCCAGAAATATGAAGCCCCATCCGTGAAGTTTTCAGCCTCGAAATCGATGTTTACCGGTGCCATCACGGTACTCGCCGTCATTCCGATTTCGACGACGATCGGCGGCAACGGCACCGGTGTGGCCGTCGGTATTTCTTCCTCCGAACATGCCAAAGATGCCAATGCGACCGTCAGCATCAAACCGACAGCCACTAATCCACGAGATTTCAGGGATGAGATTTTCATGGTTTGCTATACGGAAACTGACACCTGCGCGGATTGAATAGCCGTCAAAGATGATGCTGAAACCCAGTCGATGTCGAAGAACAAAATATCTGCGAACAACTCCGCCCATGACCGTGCAACCGCTTCCGTGTCAACCGATTTTCCGACTTCCCGAGAAATCGATGTCATATCTAAACCCGGCATCCCACACGGAACAATGTGCGAGTAGTAGCTAAGATCGGTGCTCACATTCAACGCTATACCGTGCATCGCAATCCCGCCACTGATCCGCACACCAATTGCTGCGATCTTGCGCCCCGTCGGATTCGCCCCTTTCTTTGGCCTGCCCCCAGGCTCACCGCCGATCCAAACTCCCGACTTACCGACTACTCGATGACCGCGAATCCCATACTCTGCAAGCATCTGAATAGTCGTCTCCTCCAACAACCGCACGTACGCGACCGGTCCCAGCTTCAACTCGCGGACGCTGATGATCGGGTACGCAACCAACTGCCCGGGGCCGTGATACGTCGCTTCGCCACCTCGGTCCGTCTCAACGATCTCGGCACCATATTCCTCAATCACGTCCCCACCTGCGACCAGATGCGTCTCGTCCGCACGACGTCCCAGCGTAAAAACATGGTCGTGCTCCAACAGCAACAATGTATTCGGAATCTCATCCGACTTACGCCGTTCAATTAACGACCACTGCAATTCATGCGTCGGACGATACGGAACTCGCCCCAACCACGACGCACGCATGGGAGAACGTCCCGAACTCATCGAGACTGATCGCCCTGCGACATCGATTCCAAACGAAGCTTGACATCGTTCATGAACGCCAGTGCCTCCGCACCGTCGATGATCCGGTGATCGAACGACAAGCACATATTCATCATCGAACGAATGGCAATCGCTTCTCCGCCCTCCGATGTCGTAACCACGACCGGACGCTTCGCAATCGACTCCGTGGTCAATATCGCCGCTTGCGGATAGTTGATGATCGCACCACCTAGAACCGAACCCAGTGCACCCGTATTGTTCAACGTAAACGTCCCACCCTGAACATCCTCCAACTGCAACTTCCCAGCCCGCGCACCTTCCACGATCCGTGCCATCTCAGACACCGTCTCCTCTAGCGACAACCCATCCGCTCCACGCACCACCGGGACGACAAGTCCCTGCTCTGACGCAACCGCGACTCCCACATTCACTGCGCCCTTCAACACAACCTTTCCATTATCCCAACTCGAATTCAGCAATCGATGCATGCTCAGCGCCCGCGCGACATGATGCAGCACGATCGGCAGATACGTAAGTCGCTGACCCGTGCTCTGCTGTACGCGCTCCAAGTTCGCATTCCGATACGCCACCATCCCTGAAACATCCACCTCAATCGCACCCCACGCGTGCGGTATCTCACGGAAGCTGCGCGACATATTTTCGGCGATTATCCGGCGAATCGGCGAAGGCTCAACAACCTCATCCGCTCGCTCTGCTGTCGGTGTAGCCCCAGCCTCTATAGCCTCCAAATACGCCTCGACATCGCGCTTCGTAACCCGACCACCAGTCCCACTACCCGTCAACTGACTAACATCGATTCCATGCCGATCAGCAAGACGCCGCACCACCGGTGATATCCGATTCCCGCTATGACTTCTACCGCGTCGACCTCGACGACGAGAGGGTGTCGCTTTCGATCCCGATGCTTCCACAGCCGACGAATCGGTTCGCAAACTGGTGTCCGTGAACTCGCCACCCGTCGGACCCACATTCGCTCCCATAATCATCGAACCTACGCGACTCGCCGCTTGCACCGAAGGACCGTCGGTTGAAGGCTCAGCAACCGGTTTCTGCTCCTGAATCTCTCCTTCAACCTCCATCTCCGCGATCGCGGATCCCATCTCCACCGTGTCTCCCTCGCTCACCAGTAATCCCACTATCGTTCCGTCACGCGGTGCCGGAACCTCCATATTCACTTTGTCCGTCACAACCTCCACGAGCGGGTCGTAACGCCGTATCGTATCCCCCGGCGACACCAGCCACTTACCGATGACCGCTTCGGTAACCGACTCACCGACGTGCGGCATATCTATCGTCAACTTAGCCATCTGCTAGATTTCAGCCAACTGTCGGATCCCTGCTGCGATCTTCTCCGGCGAAGGCATGAACTCCGCCTCCTGCAACGGACTGAACGGCATCGGAGGAATCTCCGGCGGTGTTACGCGCATCACCGGCGCATCCAGATCAAAGAATCCCTCCGCAGCAATGATCGCCGACACCTCCGACGACACGCTGACCGCACCTGTATCCTCCTGCACGATCATTGCCCGTCCCGTCCGCGACACCGAATCCAGTATCGTCTCACTATCTATGGGACGCAGCGTCCGCAGGTCAACCACCTCAGTTTCGATGCCATCCGATTGCGACACCATCTCCGCCGCCTGCAACGAGTGGTGCAGCATCAGACCATACGTGATGAGCGTGACATTGCTCCCAGCCCGCTTGATATCTGCCTTGCCTATAGGCTCCAAATAGTCCTCGTCAGGCGCTTCTCCTCGGACCAATCGGTAAGTCCGTTTGTGCTCCAAGAACACAGTAGGGTCATTCGATCGTATCGCCGACCTCAGCAACCCGCGCGCATCATAAGGCGTGGCTGGCGCGATGACCTGCAATCCCGGCGTATGAGCAAACAAGACCTCGATGCTCTGCGAGTGATACAGTCCGCCACGCACTCCCCCGCCATACGGCACCCGCACCGTCATCGGCGCGGTTTTCCCGCCATTAGTCCCGTACCTGACCCGCGCTGCCTCACCGACGAGTTGATTGATCGCCGGCCACACAAAATCAGCAAACTGTATCTCCGGCACCGGGCGCATTCCATTCACCGCTGCACCAAGAGCGATACCGATGATCGACGACTCCGCCAGTGGCGTGTTCATCACCCGATCCTCACCGAATTCCTCAACAAAACCTTCAGAGGCTAGAAACACTCCGCCACGAGGCCCAATGTCCTCACCCATCATGAAGATGTCAGGGTCGCGACGCATCTCTGCCCGCAAGGTCTCGCGAACCGCCTCTATCAGCGTCATCTCAGGCATGAGAGTTGCCTCCCATTCCTGATTCCAAAACCCCTGAGTACATATCTCCGACCGGCGGGAACGGCAAAGCTTCAGCCTCATCCGTCGCGTCGTCCACCGCGCGCCGAGCCGACTCCTTGAACTCCGCATCGGTAGCATCGTCCAATATCCCATGCCGCCTCAACATCTGCTCCATAATCGGCAGCGGGTCCATGTCCCGCATCCGCTCGATATCCTCTTCCGAGCGATAACGAGTGTGGTCATCGTCCGTCGTGTGAGGCAACAACCGCTCCACTCTCAGCTCCACCAAACTCGCACCGCCACCTGATCGAGCGCGGTCCACAGCCTCCTTCACCGCTTCGTAAGACGCAACGATGTCCGTACCATCAACCTCAACACCAGGTATCCCATATGCGAAAGCCCGAGACGCTATCGACTCTACCGGCATTTGCTGTTCTAGGGGAACAGATATCGCATAGCGGTTGTTCTCGCACAGAAACACCACCGGAACCTTGTGAATCCCGGCGAAATTCATCGCCTCGTGGCAATCACCCTGACTCGCCGCTCCATCACCGAAGAACGAAATCGTAACCGCATTCCGCCCCTTCATCTTGTCCGCGAGCGCCACTCCGACCGCCTGCGGCAGCTGCGTTCCAACCACGTTGGAAAACGAGAACAGATCGACCCGCGGATGTGCGCCGTGCAGCGGAAACTGCCGCGCACCGCTCAATATTTCCCCATCCCGCGCTAGGAACTGAACCAGCATCTCCGTCGGCGTCGTTCCCAGCATCAGCATCGCCGTCAACTGCCGGTAATAAATCAGGTACCGGTCGCGCGTCGGATCGGTCGCCATCACTGTCGCAACCTGCGCCGCCTCATGCCCC
>VXTA01000301.1 GCA_009837685.1 Chloroflexota bacterium
GGTGTGGACGGACACGCATTTCTAGGCACCTCTAATCGCAGCGCCGAGTTGGATGCGTTGTCTCTCATGACGTATCTGAAACCGGTCGTCATGGGTCAGGACCCGTTGGCGCGGGAGAAGCTGCATGAGACGATGATCTTCCTCCAAAACAACACCACGATGAGGGCTATCGGTGCCGTGGATGTCGCTCTTTGGGACATCGGCGGCAAAGTCGCCGGATTGCCAATCTACCAAATGCTCGGGTCCTATCGAGAGAGTATCCCGGCATACGTGAGTTCGCCTCGCCTAGCAACCGTCGAGGACTACGCTGCGGAAGCTGCGGAGATGCAAGCAGCGGGGTGGGCGGCTTACAAGATACACCCGCCCGCCGAGGACGTTTACGAGGATATCGAGGTATGTAAAGCCGTTCGAGCCGCGGTCGGCGACGATTACCAACTTATGCTGGACTCGATCTGGGCGTATGACTATCCGGGAGCGTTGAGAGTCGGACAAGCGATTCAGGAACTTGGCTATCACTGGTACGAAGACCCGCTAGCCGGGGATGACATCTTCAATTACGTGAAGTTGCGCCAGCAACTCCACATACCTCTAATGGCTACGGAGCACTCACCGGGCGGCTTCACTGCGTACGCGCCGTGGCTGGTGCACCAAGCGACCGACTACCTGCGCGGCGACGTCGCGGTGAAAGGCGGCATCACGGCGGTAATGAAGACCGCTCACTTGGCAGAGGCGTTTCACGTGAACTACGAGATCCACCATGGCGGGAACTCGTTGATGAATGTGGCGAACCTTCACTGCGCCATGGCGATCAAGAACACCGAGATGTTTGAGGTGTTGCTCCCGTCGGAGTTGCAGAAGTACGGTTTGGTGAAGGATATCGAACACGATGAGAACGGCCATGTGCACGCGATCAAGGAACCCGGCTTAGGCGCGCAGATCGACTTCGATCTGATCGAATCCAACAAAGTCGCAGTCATGTCTTGAATTTCGTTCCACCGGTACTGGTGCGGAGCAAATTCCAAGTGGA
Source organism: Chloroflexota bacterium (assembly GCA_009837685.1). Lineage (GTDB taxonomy): Bacteria > Chloroflexota > Dehalococcoidia > Lucifugimonadales > Lucifugimonadaceae > Bin127. The sequence goes on from VXTA01000301.1 coordinate 1,028, forward strand.
AAATGTAATCGACACAGACGTGCTCGTGGTAGGTGCCGGCAACGCCGCAATGTCGGCCGCAATCGCCGCTCGCGAACAGGGAGCCAACGTTGTAGTGCTGGAAAAAGCACCCAAATCCCAGCGGGGCGGCAACAGCGCGCTGACCGTTCACATGCGCTTCCCGTACCGAGGCATGGAAGACCTCGTGCCGCTACTCTCGGATATCAGCGAAGACGGAACCCAGTCTTTGGCCGAGAGAGTTGGTGCCTACACAGAGTCGGACTACTACGCCGACATCATGGAGGTAACTGACGGACAGAGCGATCCCACTCTAGCGAACATTCTCGTCTCGGATGCTTACGAAACGGTCCTTTGGATGCGGTCATACGGACACGCATGGATTCTCTCTCACGAAAGTCCGACGTCGGCAAATGTCGTCTCATTCGATGGAGGCGGATTTGCCATGCAGGAGCGATGGTTCCGCGCCGCAGAAAGTTTAGGCATTCCAGTGCATTACGAAACTCGGGCTCTAGGGCTGCTACAGGATCGCGCGGGTAGAGTGACGGGCGTGCGTGCTCGAACGAGGGACAGGGACGCTGACTACAAATCGCAGGCAGTGATTCTGGCTTGCGGCAGCTTCGAGTCGAGCCCGGAGATGCGGGCCCAGTATCTCGGCGATGGTTGGGACAAGGTAAAGCTCCGGGGCGTACCTTTCAACACTGGCGACGGCCTCAACATGGCTTTGGAGTTGGGTGCTCAGCCATACGGCAGTTGGTCCACCTGTCACGCGTCCCCTCAGGACTCGAGGCGACCTGAGTTCGATGTCCCCGGTCCAGGCGTGAGCGGAGTGTACTGGAGCCGCTACTCCTATCCCTTCGGTATCATGGTGAATGTCGACGGGCGTCGGTTCGTCGATGAAGGCGAGACATGGCGCGGGCTAACTTACGCCAAGACCGGGCGCGCCATTCTTTCACAGCCAGGCGGACTCGCTTTTCAGATCTTCGATGCCGAGCAGAGACGTAGGGGGCTTATTCGCGGATACGAAGATGCGACAGGTGTCAAATCAAACACTTTAGAGGCACTTGCAAAAGACCTAGGGATTCACGATGTAAGTGCGTTCCTTGAAACGGTGCATCAATTCAACGCCTCCATCCAATACTGCGAATTCCACCCGTTCCGTCTCGATGGAAAATCGACTTCAGGGATAACTCCGCCCAAGAGCAACTGGGCGCTACCCATAGCCACGCCACCCTTTGAGGCGTATCCAACAATCTGCGGCATGACTTTCACGTACGGAGGTCTGAAAATCACTTCCTCAGCCGAGGTGATGCACAAAACTGATCGGGTCATTCCCGGTCCTTACGCCGCAGGCGAGATGGTAGGGGGATTGTGGCACGACAACTACCCGTCAGGCGGCGGTATGATGGCTGGAGCCGTATTCGGTCGCATCGCTGGCGCGCGCGCCGCGCGTGGGGCGTTGTCGCGTCCCTGATAGAGCGTTGCGATGGCTCGTCTTTAGCCGACCTTCGGCAACACTCAAGTACAGGTTGATGGAAGACATTGAGGCCCACGCAAAGAGATACGCGCATGGAGTCAATGAGCCGGGTCTAGGCGCGCAATTCAAACTCAATAAAGTAACTGTATGGACCTAGTTGCGATCGTGTCTCCGGCTGTGGCAGGTTCGGAAGTCGCCAAGGAAATGAGTCGCAGGGGCCGACGCGCGACAGAGTCCGTCCAGAATGAGCCGGCATCCGCAAATTGACCCAGATTATCTGAAGGTTGCCGCATATCTGTCACATACCCGATGTTGTTCCGAATACCGTAGATCTGCTCCCTAACCGATGAATTGAGCCGACACGACCGAAGCATCGCAGCCGTTTTCGATTTGGTGGGATTCCGTTTTCGGGTAGTGTGTTCGTCACCGACTGACGATAAATTGACCTTATGTCCGCACGACTGCCTTCAGAACCTGAAAAACCGACTCCTCGCCAGTTCGAGGTGGCTAGGTTGGTGGCGCGAGGGATGACGAACCCTGAGATAGGTGCCGAGCTTGGCATCTCGCTCGACGGGGCGAAGTACCACGTTGCAGAACTCCTAGGGCGGTTAAATCTATCCACCCGCAAGGAAATTGCAGAGCACATGAAGCGTATCGCACAGGAGAAACCTATGACAGCAGAAATAGTATCCATCCCCATTTTGCCGGTTGAAGACATATGCGAAGCCGCCGACTGGTACAACAGAGCTCTAGCCTTGGAGACGACCTATCTACACGAGGGGGCTGACGAGACCGAAGCCACGAACTACGCCATCCTTCAGCGAGGGGATCTGATCGTCCATCTGATCCTCGACGAGCCGCCGCCGCATTCTGAGCCATGGACCAAGGCTGGCGTCGGACGCTTGTATCTCAAGGTGCGGGACGTGGACCAACTTTTAGACGAGGTCAGGAAGAGCGGCATCGAGGTGACGCGTGGCCTTCAGACCGAGAATTGGGGTGCGAGGGGCTTCGATCTAACCGATCCGAGCGGCAACACCGTACATATCGAGCAAGGATGAGTCACATCGGTGCGTGTGACGACTCCAATTTCCGACTCGTTCAACCGCCGCCACGCGTCTTGCTCAGCAACGCCTCCAATGTGCCGCCTTGGATCGCTTCTCTATCTTCGTCGGAGATGAAGGTCAGATGAGACCGGAATGCTTCGAGCGATTGCAAGTGTGTCATCGCTTTCTTAACGACTGGAAAGTCCGAACCCCAGCACAGGCGTGTGCCAAACGCCTTGTAGCATTCCTCGTAGACCCAATGCGTCTCGTGGTACGGGAAGTCCCATGTGCGATCGGGTTGGCATAGATAGTGGAACCCGGACAGTTTCAGGTGAATGTTCGGGAGTTTGGCAGATTCAGTTACGTTTTTCACCATTGCCCATGCATCTTCGCCGTAGGACTTCAACGCTGACATGTGGTGGCACAGGATGGGAACCTCGGGAAATGCCTCGGCAACTTTTCGGATCTCGTTCTGGTGGTGCGGCGCCATCGCGATCGATGCGATTAGCCCCACGTCACGAGCGACCGAGAAGAAGTCTTTCCCTTCTTGGGTATTGAACCATCGTCCATCATCTTCGCTGGCAACGTATTGCGTGAAGGCCTTCATCGGCCACTTCTCCGCCGCCTGCTCCAACCGCTTCGCCGCCCCCGGCGTGTGGTACGTGTCCGACCAAAAAGAGTCGACATCGGCGAACTGATTCAACCGGTCTGGATACTTTCGAACCGCCGCGGCGACGTAATCGTTGTTGTCCCGGTTGCGGTGGATCTGAGCGCATACGATCGTCGCGCTGTCTACACCATTGACATCCATCTGATTGAGCAGCGCCTCGACTGAACCATGGTGCTCAGGGTCGGGAACTTCCGGCAGGTACGGCCAATAGCTCCAAGAGTGGCAGTGAGAGTCGATGATCGGCATTGTTCGGGAATCCTGTCTCCGGTCAGTTTCGGACTTCGCGCCCTCCAGTGTGCCTGGTGAAGCGCGCAGAATGAATTCTAACTGCGACCTTAATCGGACACCCGACGAATCTCGTCGGATGTTTACATGATTAACTTCGGCGTAACACTAGCGAAACATCGTCGAAACATTACAGGCGTATCTTCCGAATCATTGCGTAATCACCCGTTCGGGAGGAAGACAAAATATGGATACTGGCTCGATAGCCTGGATGCTGACGGCAACTCTGTTGGTGCTGTTCATGACGCCGGGCCTTGCGTTTTTCTATGGAGGACTCGTGCGCGGCCGCAACGTCGTCAGCACGTTGATGTATTCCTTCATCGCCATGGGAGTGGCGAGCATCGTCTGGGTGCTATGGGGTTACAGCCTAGCGTTCAACGACATTGGGAACGGTGTAGTCGGTGGACTTGACTTCATCGGTTTAGCAGGTGTTAGCCACACAGAAGGTGATGGTATTCCAGACCTGCTGTTCGCCGCGTTCCAGATGACTTTCGCGATCATCACCCCAGCGCTAATCACCGGCGCGTTTGTCGAACGGTTCAAGTTCACGACGTACCTGATCTTCCTCGTGCTCTGGGTGACGCTGGTCTACGCGCCTGTCTGCCACTGGGTATGGGGTGGTGGTTGGATCGGCGGCCTCGACGGTGGCGCGCTTGACTTCGCCGGCGGAACGGTCGTTCACATCAACGCTGGTATCGCCGCTGTTGCAGCTGCATATCTAGTTGGTAAGCGCCGTAGCCCTGGTATTGAACCTCACCACGTCCCGTTTGTAGTGCTCGGAGCTGCCATACTTTGGATTGGCTGGTTCGGCTTCAACGCTGGTTCCCAGCTAGCCGCTGACGGCGTCGCGGTTCAAGCATTTGTCAACACCAACACCGCGGCAGCAGTGGCAGCGGTCGTATGGGCCTTGCTCTCCTACATCCACACCGGACGCATCAGCGCAGTCGGGGTAGCTACCGGTGTAGTAGCTGGTTTGGTTGCCGTCACACCGGCGGCTGGCTGGGTCGGTACTATGGGCTCGTTTGCTATCGGTCTTGGCGCTGGCATCATCTGCCACTACGCGGTGCACTTCGAGATCTTGCACAAGATTGGAATCGACGATTCGCTTGAAGTCTTTGGCGTCCACGGGCTTGGAGGTATCTGGGGCGCGTTAGCCACCGGTATCTTCGCGTGGGGCGCGCTGACCGGTAGCGACGGCGGTTTGGTGAACGGCAATGCCGGACACTTCGTGGCGAACCTGATCGCGGTAGTTGCAACACTTGCATACTCCGGCATCGTCTCATTCATCATCCTGTTCGTGCTGGACAAGATCCCTGGTCTCGGACTCCGGATTGCGGAATCTGACGAGGACATCGGCATCGACATCACGGCGCACGGCGAACGCGGTTACGTAGCCGACGGCGCTGATTAACCGAAAACGAACTAACTGTTGGCGAGGGGGTAGCATGTTGGCTACACCCTCCCAACAGAACACAAGAGAACCACGAAAGGAATTACCAATGCTAAAGATCGAAGCAGTGGTTCGCCCGGAACGGACGTCCACGGTGCTCGAAGCTCTGACCGCAGCCGGTGTCAAGGGCTACTCATACTGGAACATCACTGGTAAAGGTCAACAAGAAGGCGTAGAGGTCTTCACCGGACGAGGAGGACACCTCTCCCACCGGGTGGCTCTGCCCAAGACGATGATCATGACTGTCATTCCAGAAGGAATGAAAGATGCAGTCATCAGCAGCATCGTCGAGTCCGCCCGGACCGGCGAAGAAGGTGCCATCGGGGACGGCAAGATATTCGTCTCTCAGATCGACGATGCCACCCGCGTGAGCACCGGAGAGACGGGCGAAGCAACGGTCATGTAACCCAGCGTTTCGTAAGCGGATTACGAATCCAACAGCCGGTGCCATCAACCACGTGGCACCGGCTGTTTGATTCATAACGCCCTTTTCGCCACGAAAGGTGCGCGAGCGCAGTATGCCCGGTGCGGTTTGGTGGTGCACTCTCACTTCAGCGCCCATGTAAAATCAACAACATGGCACAGGAGCGTAGCTCAGTTGGCTAGAGCGTTGGTCTCCAAAACCAAAGGTCGCGGGTTCGAATCCTGCCGCTCCTGCCACAACTCCTCTGATTCAGGGGCGAGTGAGCAGCCGTAAAACCTGGTCCCGCCGGGATGCTGAAATTGGTAGACAGGCTACGTTGAGGGCGTAGTGCTCGAAAGGGCGTGTGGGTTCGAGTCCCACTCTCGGCACCAAACACCGTCGGAGATTTCCGACGAGATGGGCGGCGGAAATATACTCGTAACTTCAGGGGCGACGTAGCCAAGCGGCCTAAGGCGGGGGTTTGCAAAACCTCTATTCGGCGGTTCGAATCCGCCCGTCGCCTCCATTCTCCCGTCCCCCACCCCCTCTTGGCTTCCGGCTTTCGCCGGAATGACGTGGTGAGTGTTCAGATCTCGAACTTCACGCCGGTTAGTTCCTCGGAATGTTCCCAAAGGCGTTTCGCGGTTTCCTCGTCATGCGAGTCTGGTGATGACGACACAACTACCGGAAAACCACTTCGCTCGTGGGGTTTATCCGGTCCGTAGTATTGACCACCTTGCGCGTCTGGGTCGGTTGCGGCCCTGAGAATCGGCAACGCTCCCATTTGGGCGCTTTGGAAAAATAAGAATGCAACAGGTTTGAGCAACGTGCCGATGAAGCCCATGCCTTGTGCGAGATTGGTACGAGCCACTCCCGGATGAGATGCAAGTGACGACACGTTTCCGATTCCAGCGCGTTGCAAACGCCGATGCATCTCATAGGTGAAAAGCAGGTTAGCGAGCTTTGATCGGTAGTAAGCGCGCCACCGCTTGTAGTTGGAGCGGCTCAAAAGCAATTCGTTAGAGTCAATGTCGCCGCTGCGATGCCCGATGCTGCTGACGTTTACGACACGCGACGACTGAGCGGCGAAGATGGCTGGCATCAACTTGGCGGTTAGCGCGAAGTGACCAAGGTGATTGGTCCCGAATTGCGATTCGAAGCCGTCTTTGGTAGTGCGGTATGGCGTTGCCATGATGCCGGCATTATTGATCAGCAAGTCGAGTTTTTCGTATTCATTCGTGAAACTCTCCGCGAAAGCGTTGATCGAGGCCAAATCTCCCAAGTCTAGGAGCATCAGTCTGCTCTGGGAGGATGGTGCAGATTCTTTGATTCGTCCCAGAGCCGATTCGCCGCGCGAAGCGGAACGACAGGCGATGATGGTGGTCGCGCCATGCCGGGCCAGTTCAAGCGCGGTTTCGAATCCCACACCACTGTTACCGCCTGTGATGATCGCGGTTTTGCCCGTTAAATCGGGAATGTCGGCTGCGGTCCAGCGTTCTGAGTTCTGCAATGATTTTTCTCGGTTCTATGTTGGGATGTTTTGATTCATCTGATCCAAACGATCCTAAATTATCTCGGCGGAAACTCATTCGGTCTCTGACAGATCGCGATTGTCCATGTAAACTTTGCGAGTACTGCACGG
>VXTA01000163.1:0-3727 GCA_009837685.1 Chloroflexota bacterium
CGGTGTTCGTGTTCAACTTCTACCGCTTCGTCGCATTGCGGGATATGTTCCAGTGAGATGTTTACCGATTCGAAGAGTCTCGTTATCGGGCGTTACGGAGCTTCTTGCACATCGTTTCGTACACCTTGAAGTATCTGATCGTGTTCCCTTTGTTCGCGTTCTTCTGGTTCACAGTGCTTACCTTGATGCTGACGTTTTTATCGAAGGATCGAGACTTTGCGGACACGCTGCTGATCGCGTTGGCGACCGTAAGCGCGATCCGGTTTTCGGCGTACTACGACGAAGATCTGGCACGTGACCTGGCCAAGATCCTGCCGTTCGCGTTGCTGGCGCTGTTCCTGATCAATGCGTCGTTCTTCAATTTCGTCGATTCTTTTGAGGTGCTTGCTGAGGTCAACGAACATCGCGAGTCTGTCTTTTACTACTTGCTCTTCCTGATCGGATTGGAGTTCGTGTTGCGTTTCGGCTTCGGCTTCAGCGTGTGGTTGCTCACGAAAAGGCCGGTGCGGACGAGGGCGCCAGAGGTTGTAACGGTCAGAGATGCCGTTTCGGACCCGGGCCAAGGCGAGATCGAATCTGAGCATGTTGAACGAATGATCGAACAGCCTCCTACGCGAGAATCGTAGGTTCGTCGTTAGGTCGTGATGCCAAATCAACGTCACGGCTGGCACTGTGATGATCACGATCAAAGAAGAAACGATCACAGCGCTGGGCGAGTACGCGAAGGTTTCGATTGCGTTCACGGTTGCGTCACGTTATGTGGCAGTTCCGGTTGGTGCTGCGGGCCAGGGATGGGAGCTGATCGAGGAGTCGATCGATCCGCCTTGGATCAAGGACTACGACGGTGGTGAACCGCCGAATCGATGGTTGCGACGGGTCACTACCAACTGGCGGCTGATTTCAGCGTTTTCGAACGGTAATCGAGTGGGCGGCGCAATTGTTGTACATGATTCGCCAGAGTTGCACTTCCTAGAGGGTCGGAATGATCTTGCCGCACTGTGGGATCTACGCGTTTCCCCCGCGTGCCGAAGGCAGGGCGTGGGTACGCGGTTGTTTGAGTACGTCGTCGGATACGCAAAAAATGTAGGCTGTGTGGAACTCAAGATCGAGACGCAGGACGTCAACGTAAACGCTTGCGACTTTTATGCGAAACAAGGGTGTCGGCTGGTGAACGTTATTCCCGATGCTTATCCCGATTGGCCTGACGAGGTGGAGTTCAACTGGATGTTGAAACTTTGATAAAGGCCTGAGTTCCATCACGTGGTTGCACGCGAGGATGTATTAAGCAGTGATTCAGGGGTATAACATGCATTTAATGCCTGTTAATTGTCGGCCTGAGGGAGTTTACGCTTGACGCAATCGCTGGCGCGCTTCAGCGCGCGAAGACCGATCGTCACGATCGGCGCATGGATCGTTTTAGTCGTCATAGCTCTGGCAATTGTCGGGCAGCTTCTACCATCTGCCACGACCACCGAACTGAAGCTCAGCGACGGGTTCGAGTCGGCTAAAGCTGTGGCTGCTTTGGAAAGGTTGCGCGGCGGACCTGAACCGATATCTGAAGTTATCGTCATTCAGTCCGAGACGTTGACTGTCGATGACCCTGCGTTTGCGGCGAAGGTGAATTCGGTTTTGCAGGAGATCGTCGGATTGGGCGACGAGATCGTCGGCGATGGCGCGGTTAACTACTACATGCTTAGTGCGTTGGCTCCCGAAACCGCAGAGAACTTGGTATCTGCTGATCGACGGACAACGTTGATGACGATACCGATAGCGGGCGATTTCGACGAAGCGGCGGTGAATGTCAAAGAAGTGATCAAGGTCGTCGAACGTGCGGATGAAGCTGATGATTTCAGAGTGCTGATAAGTGGTCCCGCGAGCGTTTCGTACGAGACTAACGAGTTTGCTAGGCACGACTTGGAACAGGGCGAACGAGTTGGTGTTCCAGTTGCCTTGCTGATTTTGTTGGCACTTTTCGGTGCGGTTGTAGCGGCATTGATACCCATCGGACTGGCCATCGTCGCTATTGTCATTGCCTTGGGGTTCGTCGCCATCATTGGGCAAGTGTTCGATTTGGTCTTTTTCGTGACTTTGATGATCACGATGATCGGTCTGGCGGTGGGGATCGACTACTCGCTATTCATCATTTCCCGTTTCCGGGAAGAGATGGATCGCGGTTTAGGTGTGCAGGAGGCGGTTGCTCGTGCGGGCGAGACGGCGGGAAGGACGGTGCTGTTCAGTGGTTTGACTGTGGTGATCGCGTTGTGCGGGATGTTCATAATCCCGATGGGTTTCTTCCAATCGCTGGGTTTGGGAGCGATCTTGGTCGTCATCATCGAGATGGCCGCGACTTTGACCCTGTTGCCAGCGATACTGGCCCTGCTAGGCCCGAAGGTCGATCTGTTGTCGATACCGTTCTTCCGTCGGAAGGGTGGTGAAGAATCTCACGAACATCGCGAGCACGGTTTCTGGGAGCGCACAACGGTGATCGTGACCAAGGTGCCTTGGATCAGCTTCTTGATAGTGGCAGCACCGATGGTTGTAGCGATCGTCTACTACTTCCAGATCGAGACCGGGTTGAACGGGGTGGAGACGTTACCCGACGGATCGGTAACGAAGGAGGCGTTCTTCGTTTTGGAGGAGGAGTTCGCGTTTGGTCTTGCCAGCCCGTCGGATATCGTTATCGAGGGCAATATCAGTGATCCTCAGGTTCAGGGCGCGATTGCAAAGTTGACTCAGCTACTCGTTGAGGATCCGAGGTTCCCAATACCTCCTCTGCTTGACCCGTCGTCATCGGGTGAGATCGCTTTGATCAAATTGGCGTTGCCCGGTCATCCTACTGGTGAGGATGCTGTAGCGTTGATGTCGGTTCTTCGAGATGAACATATACCTGCCGCGTTTTCAGGGGTTCCTGTAGAGGTGAACGTGGGAGGACAGAGCGCGGCATCGGCGGAGATTTTCCAGGTCGTCGATCAGTACACGCCGATAGTTTTCGCGTTCGTGCTGGGGTTCAGCTTCATCGTGCTGTTGCTAGTGTTTAGGTCGATAGTGATTCCGATCAAAGCGGTAATCATGAACCTGCTATCGGTGGGCACCGCCTACGGGCTGCTGGTCCTAGTGTTCCAAAAGGGGTTCGCCACTGATCTGCTGGGTTTCCAACGTGCGGATGTGATCGACGCGTGGATACCGCTGTTCCTGTTCACGATTCTTTTCGGGCTGTCGATGGACTATCACGTATTCCTTTTGAGCCGAGTGCGGGAACGATTTGACCAGACTGGGAACAACACTGAGGCGGTGAGTTACGGATTGCGATCGACCGCGAACCTCATTACTGGAGCGGCGCTGATCATGGTGGCGGTGTTCGGAGCGTTTGCGGCCGGGAAGACGATAATTAATCAACAGGTTGGGTTCGGTCTCGCGGTGGCGATTCTTTTGGATGCAACGCTGGTCAGATCGGTGCTTGTGCCGGCGAGCATGGAGATGCTCGGTAAGGGTAACTGGTACTTGCCGTCTTGGCTGCAATGGCTGCCTGACTTGAGAGTAGAATCAGAAGAGTAATCTACGATACCTAGTGATGGAGACATCACCGCCTCTGCGCCACGAATTACAACACCGGCATTTCAATGCGAATTCCATCTGACAACAAGCCGGGATATGAACGCGCCCGAGCTGTTGAGCCGGAGCTAGCTAGGAACTACGTCGCCCACGCCTACGTCGCCGATCCGGAAGC
>VXTA01000163.1:3737-7936 GCA_009837685.1 Chloroflexota bacterium
GGCAGTTGTTGCAGGCGGCGATGGTCGATGATCAGGACGGATTAAAACAAGCCCCGGCGGTTCTCCGAGACTTCTTCGACAGCTTGACACCACCCGATTGGGTGGACCTGTCAGAGTTTCCTGCTGGCGTTCGGATGTTCCATCGAAACTCGAAGGTTATCTTGGCATCTTTCGTGAGCGGAGTGCTTATCGAAGGTTTTATGACCAACATCTCCAAATCTTTCATCATCACCGGACGAGTTAGGGATCAGGGTGTAAGGCGCTTGCAGCAGAACAACCGGCATTTAGTCGAGTGTTTTCTGCCGGGCGGATTAGAAAGATACGCGGATGGTTGGAAATTATCTGTAAGGATTCGCTTAATTCACGCGCAAATCAGACGGCTTCTCGGCGAATCGGACGAATGGGACGCGGACGCTTGGGGAGTTCCGTTAAGTTCAGCCCATTTGGGTTTCGCGATTACCGCGTTTGCTGCGAGGTTGCTCGCGCATATGAGAAGGTTGGGCGCAAGTTACACAGATGATGAGGCAGACAGTTTCATGGCTGCGTGGCGTTACGTCGGCTGGTTGATGGGTATTCCAGAGACGATACTTTTCCGCGATGAGGCTGAGGCGCTCAAACTCTTCGAAATCGGTGGTATGTGCGAGCCCGAACCGGGGATTGAATCGATCGCGATGGCGAACTCGCTCGTGAACTCTGCTCCGTTATTGGCGGATATGACTGATCCCGAAGTACGCCAGGCATTCGCGAAATACATCTACGGCGTTTCTCGCGCGGTTATCGGCAACAAGCTGGCGGGGCAATTGAACTATCCGCCAACTTCGACGATCGGTGTCTTGGCTTGGTTCAGGATACGTCAGCGCTACGAGCGGCTGATGCGCAATACGACCTTGCGCAAGTTGCCTTTGCTTAGCCGCATCGACCGGGGGATGTACGATCAGTTCACTGGCCTGATACAAGTGTCTGCGTTTGACGAAGCCGGCATCTCGTACGCGCTTCCGGACTACGTTTACAACGAGGAGTCGAGCGAGTGGTAGAGCGGTTGATGTTTCGATGAATCCAGCACCTCCCATCGTGTCGGTTGATTTTCTCTTCGACCACTACGATGCGATTGCTTTCGATTCTTATGGCGTTTTGGTAGATGGCATCGATCCCTTGCCGGGCGCGATTGAGTTTACGGAGCGGTTGACCGCGGCAGGCAAGCCATGGGTACTGGCTACTAACGATGCTTCGCGATTGACGGCGGGTCGGTTGGAGGTGATGCAAGGGCAGGGTTTCGGGATCGAGGAAGATCAAGTCATTTCCGCAGGATCGTTGCTGCGTCGGTTTTTCGAGGAACGAGGGGTGAATGGAACGCGGTGCATAGCGACAGGACGCGGAGATGCAGTGGAGTTTGTGCGGCTCGCAGGTTGTGAGCCAGTGGGTTTGACGCCTGATGATGACGAATCGACATCTCTTGCGATCGCGGGAATCACCGGATACGACTGGTTCGAGGCGACGAGGGATATGCTGTCGTTGATTATCCGGAGGATGGATGCTGGCGATCCGCTTCATCTGGTGGTGCCCAACCCAGACGTTTTGTATCCGGACGGCGTTAACCGTTTTTCGATCGGGCCTGGCGGATTGGCTGAGATGATTGAGACGGCGGTTTCCCGGCGTTTCGGTGATGACGACGCGGTGAAGTTCGCGAAGCTGGGCAAACCTTACGCGCCGATGTTCGATGCCATTAAGGAGCGGCTCAACGGATATAACAAGGTGGCTTTCGTCGGGGATCAACTGCATACCGACATCGCAGGTGCGAATGGGGCAGGGCTCGCTTCGGTGTTGATCGGCACTGGCATCACACATTGGAATGATGCGAGCGACCTCAAGGATGTGCCACCGTCGATGATGCCGACTCTGCTGTTGTCGTCGATGGAGTAAGTCAAAAGGGATAGCCTGACGGCTGGTCTAACCCCCCTTCAATTCCCCCTTGAGCATCAAGGGGGAGGATTTGCGAGGTTATTCCCTCTTGGGTGTCAAGGGGGAGGGTTATGGAAAGGTGGATGTTCGTATAATCCACTAAACCTGCATACGCTTCGATTCGGTTAGTCGGGCACAATCGAATATGCCCGAAAAATCGTGTCGTGGATTGAATTAACAGCTTGGGAGCGAAGATCGTGGCAAAGCTATCTGGCGGTGAAGCGCTAGCGAAATCATTGGTTAGAGAGGGAGTGGAGGTTATCTTCGGGCTGCCGGGCGTGCAGATGTACGGGCTGGTGACCGGTATCCGCGACGAACCGGGTCTGCGGATGATAACGACAAGGCACGAGTTTGCGACGACGCACATGGCTGATGGTTACGCTCGTGCGACCGGAAAACCTGCTGTTGCGATGGTTGTGCCGGGTGTCGGGCTCTACAACGCAGGCTCAGGATTGGCGACAGCGTATGCACGATCATCGCCTGTTCTGTTGCTGGCTGGAGAGGTGCCGCGAGCACAGATCAACAAGGGGCTTGATGGTCTGCATGAGATCGTCAATCAAGTGAACTTGGTGAAACCCATCACGAAGTATCAAGCTTGTATTCGACGTCCACACGAAGCGCCGGGAGCAGTCCAAGAAGCCTTTAACCAGATGCGCTCTGGAAGGCCTCGGCCTACGTACATCGATATGCCGCCGGAAGGTCAGGTGGAGAGGGAAGAGGTAGATCTGCTCGAAAGCGCGCCCGGAGAGCGGGCGACGGCTGACGATTCTCTGATCGAAGAGGCGGCGAGCGATATTTTGAATGCCAAATCAGCGGTTATCTTCGCGGGTGGAGGTATTGCTAGATCGGATGCTTTCGAAGAGTTGGTGCAACTGGCAGAGATGACTGGATTGCCAGTGGTGAACTCGGCTGGCGGCAAGGGCGTGATCCCGTATTCACACCCGAACAGCATCGGATCGTGGGTAGGGGCGGAGGGTCCTATAAAGGGCATGATCGACAATGCCGAGGTGATCCTCGCTATTGGCACGCGATTCACGCCTAGGAACCCGGCAGGCAGCGGCTCGAAGGTGATTCACATCGATCCCGATGAAACGATTCTCGGCAGGCCGCATCCGAACAAGATGAAGCTGAAGGGCGACGCTAAGGCGACGCTGACGAAGTTGAACGCGGCATTGGATGATCTGGGTTGTGATCCCGAAGCGATGGCCGCGCGTCACGCCTTCGACAAAGCCGCGTTGGAGGCGCATCGGGAGAACGACCGGAGCGATGACGCGGCATATCCGTGGCTTGTCGCCATTCAGGATGCGTATCCGGATGAGGCCACTGGCATTTGGGGAATGACGCAGCTGGGCTACTACTCACGACAGCACTTCGAAGTCGAACGTCCGTGGTCGTACATCGACTCTGGTTACATGGGTACATTGGGGTACGCGTATCCGACGGCGCTGGGAGCGAAAGTAGGAGTGCCGGACCGCCCGGTCATATGCATCGTGGGCGATGGCGGCTTCATGTACTCGTCAGGCGAACTCTCGACTGCCGTTAAGTACGGCATCAATGCCGTGGCGGTCGTGTTTAACGATGGGGCGTACGGCAACGTGGCGCGTGACTTGGATCAAGACTTCGGCGGTTCTTACGAAGCCGACTTCGCGAATCCTGACTTCGTGGCGATGGCCGAGGCGTATGGAGCTGCTGGTTTCTTGGCTAGGAGTCCCGAGGAGTTGACCACGGCGATACGTTCCGCGTTGGAGGTCGATGCTCCGAGCATCGTAGAGGTCCAGCTAGGGCGTTTGCCGCGTCCGAAAGCATGGACGGCGCGTGCACCGTGGACGAAACCGCAAGAGGGTTTGCTAGAGTAGCATTTCCATCTCACCCCCTGCTAGTGGGCAGGTTGTCCCTACCGCGTCCCCCTCTTTGTGTCCTATTTTGGGCGAAGGGGAAGGTTTTAGGCGCGTTTAATTGAAGGGGCATACCCCGCTTGCAGCGCTTCGCTTGCTCGCACCCCTTTCGTTGCACGAAAGGGGCGGAACTAGCGGGAGATTTCGTGGACGATGTTGATTAGGGGTTCGTTGCGGGTTAGGCGGTCTAGGTTTTGGGCTACGGTTTGGGCTCTGCGGGCGGCTGTTCCGTGGGTTGCGCCGGAGTGGTGGGGGACCATGATGATGTTGTCGAGTTCACAGAAGGGGTGGTCGGCAGGTCGGGGTGAGTCGGTTGCGGATTCGGGGTATAGGTACAAGGTGTCG
>VXTA01000130.1:0-6820 GCA_009837685.1 Chloroflexota bacterium
TGATTGAAGAGTTTGAACCCGATGAGGTCGCGATCGAGGACCTTCATGCGCGTTACCGGAATCTGAAGACCGCGATCATTATGGGACACGCGCGTGGCGTGGCGCTATTGGCGGCGGGAAGCGCCGACATACCGGTGCACCACTATCAACCAGCGCGGGTCAAGAGCATCGTCGCCGGCAGCGGCCGTGCTGATAAGGCACAGATGAAGCGAGCAGTCTCCATACACCTCGGATTGACGGCCGAGATTACCAAAGACGATGTTGCAGATGCGGTCGGCATTGCCATCTGTCACGTCCAAGTAACCGGAGCTCCCCCAACTAACTGATCGACCAACTGATTGGCAGACCAGCAATGATTTCCTACCTAAAAGGCGAAGTTATCCAAGTGCAGCAGAATCCTCCGAGGGTGGTAGTACTGACGGGGAGCGGAGTCGGTTACACGGTGACATTGCCAGTATTCGTTGAAGAAGCGCTCCAACCGTACGAGGGTCAAGAACTCGGATTGCACATCTACTACTCCGTATCGGAGCGTCAACCAATGCCCATCCTAGTGGGGTTCGAGGAAGCGGGCGACCGAGATTTCTTCGAGCAGTTCGTTCAGGTCGAAGGCATCGGTCCGGCACGCGCGGCTTCAGCACTAACCATGCCAGTGCCAACGTTGGCATACGCGATTGAAACCGAGGATTTGGTGACCCTGACCCTGATGCCGGGCATCGGTCAGCGGGGCGCACACAAGATCATCGCCACGTTGAAAGGAAAGGTCTCTGAGTCCGCGAGCCGTCCTATTGAGACCGCTGCACACAGGGCTCGGATGCCCGACACGCGAGCCGACGTCGTTGCTGTGCTGGTGAATCTCGGCTATCGAAACAACGAGGCGGTCACGATGGTTGACGACGCAATTAGGCGTGACCCAGATCTCCTCGAAGATCCTCAAGCGTTGCTCAGAGATGTATTCCGTAACCATCCTGCAACGCCAGCAGTGACCCAGTAAGCATGGTCATCTGATGGCAGACTCTGCGAGAGAGCGTATAGTTACTGGCGCTAACGACACCGATTCCAGCGCCGAACGAAGGGCAACTGAACTGCTGCGCGATCGCGCGCAACGCAACTCCAACTCGCCGGGCATGAACGATCTGCGCCCTCGCCGTTTTGCCGACTACATCGGACAGCGCGACGTCGTCAACAGCATTCAGATCGCAGTCGAGGCCGCAAAGCACCGCGGCGACACTCTAGACCATGCCCTGTTTCATGGACCCCCAGGACTGGGAAAGACGACTATTTCCCAGATCATCGCACGAGAGATGGACACAACGCTGGTGCATACATCCGGCCCGGCGTTGGAACGCCCGGCCGATGTCGTCGGAATACTATCCAACCAGAAATACGGCGACGTATTGTTCATCGACGAGATACACCGCCTGTCTCACGCGGTGGAGGAGTATCTATACTCCGCGATGGAGGATTTCCGCGTCGATTTCATAACCGGCACCGGAGCGTTCGCCAAAACTATCAACTTGCCGCTGCAGAAATTCACGTTAATTGGGTCCACGACGCGAGCTGGTATGCTGAGCCCTCCATTGCGCGAACGCTTCGCTTTGACGTACCACCTCGACTTTTACTCTGACGAAGAAATCACACAGGTAGTGAAGCGGTCTGCGATGATTTTGTCGGTGCCGATCGATGAAGCTGGTGCCGAAGTCATCGCGAAAAGATCGCGAGGGACCCCGAGGATCGCGAATAATCTCTTGCGACGCGTAAGGGATTTTGCGCAAGTGCGAGGGGATGGCAAGATCGATTCGGGCGTTGCCGCAGAAGCGTTGCGCGTCGAAGGCGTAGACGAGTTGGGCTTGGACCGATTGGACCGGTTATACCTCGAAACTCTGGCAAAAAACTACGGCGGGGGCCCGGCAGGCATCAACGCCTTGGCGGCGTCGGCGAACGAAGAGGTTCAGACCTTGGAGGATGTAGTTGAACCGTTCCTGTTAAAGATCGGATTCATCATGCGCACACCGCAGGGTCGCAGGGCCACACCGCAAGGGATGATGCATGTAGGGGCACCAATCGAGTCGTCAGACGCAGGACAGCGTTCATTGCTCTGAGTATCTGCCCCCTTTCGTTAAACGAAAAGGGTGCGAGCCCAAAGGACCGACTACAGAGCGAGGTATGCCCGAACGGAGATCGTTGCAAAACTTCGTCATTCCGGCGAAAGTCGGAATCCAGAGTGGCGGTGGGGAGCGCGGCGACCGCGCGCCCCCTTTGTCCTTCAGACATTTCCACCATGAGAGCGGAAAACCCTGAGGTTTTGCAACGGTCTCCGGACGGGGACGGGGATAACTACGTTTCCTACGTCGCCGCGGTTCGAGAGTATTCCATCGCTTCCGCGATCAGTTCGTCCGGTATGTCGTCGAACGAAGCGTAGTTCATCGAGTAGAGCCGTGCATAGAGTCCGCCGTGCGCAATTAGCTCATCGTGGTTTCCCGTCTCGATTATCTCGCCGTTCTGCAACACGATGATGCGGTCTGCGCCTCGAATAGTTGCAAGCCGGTGCGCGATCACGATACCTGTCCGCCCTTCTAGCAGGCGCGCGAGTGCTTGCTGGATGAGCAGCTCAGTATAACTATCAATCGATGCCGTGGCCTCGTCGAGGATCAGAATCTTGGTATCGGCGACGATCGCTCTCGCAAAAGAAATCAGTTGTCGTTGACCCAGTGACAAGTTCCCGCCGCGCTGTTCGAGTTCAGTGTCATAGCCATTGGGCAGGCGCATGATGAACTCGTGCGCGCCGACAGCACGAGCGGCCGCAACAACCTCTTCTCGGGTAGCGTCGAGTTTGTTGTACCGGATGTTTTCGAAGATGGTGCTGGAGAAAAGATATGGCTCTTGGAGGACCATTCCGATATTGTTTCCGAGAGTGCTGAGTTCTACATCGCGGACATCCTTCCCGCTGATTAGAATCTCGCCTTCCCAGATGTCGTAGAACCGGTGAAGCAACGACGTGATGCTGGTTTTGCCAGAGCCTGTCGGACCGACAAGCGCAACGGTCTCGCCCGGTTCCACACGGAAGTTGATATTTTTCAGGATCGGTTCATCTTCTAGATATCCGAAGGTCACATTCTTGAATTCGACCGAGCCATCGTTATCGACCAGAGGTTTGGCATCTTCTTTGTCTTGGATATCGATTGGGACATCGAGGACTTCGAAGATGCGTTCACCGGACGCCATGGCGCGTTGGAAAACGGCGTAGTGCATCGTGATGGAGCGGATGGGGTCGAAAAAGAGTTGAACGTAGAGGATGAAGGCGATCATGGAACCAATTTCGAGGGAGTTGCCGATGACCCAGGACCCACCTACTACGATGATGATCGCCATTGCCGTGCCGGACAGCGTGTCGACGACAGCGATCATTATCAGGCCAATTTTTGCGGCGCGTTTCGCCGCCCATAGCTGCTCGTCGGTTTTTTCTTTGAATAGGTCGAGGTTGACGTGCTCTCGGCTCATGCCCTGCACTACTCTGACGCCGTTGATGTTCTCTGCGAGGGCGCCGCTGACAATGGAACTTGTTTGGCGCGAGTAAAGGAAGGCGCGGCGAGCGACGGGTAGCCAGATGGCTCGAACAATCGCGAGAGTCGAGACGACGGCGAATGTGAGGACCGCGAGTCGCCAGTCCATGATGAGCATCGCGATGACGATGCCAAACAGGAGCAGAAAGTCGCCGATGCTGATGACGGCAGTTTCGAGGAACTCTTGTAGAGCCGCAACGTCGCCCTGCAGGCGTGCCATCATGCGTCCAACTTCGGTTTTGTCCATGAAAGACATTGAGACACGCTGTAGATGTTCGTACATTGCGCGTCGGAGATCGATGAGGATGTGTTCGGCGATGCGTCCCACAATGATGTTTTGGATGTATCCCACGATTACGTGGAGGACGACGGAGCCGAAGAATAGCCCCACCATGATGAAGAGAATGTTGCGAGCGTCGGAAGCGTCGCGTTGGGTGATATCTAGGACGTCGTTAACAGTGGTCCGGATGATCCAAGGTAGAGCCAAGACGGAGAGGGCGAAGATGATAACGGCAATAATGCCGAGGATCAGTACGTTGCGGTAAGGGCCGACAAAGGACATGAACCTTCGGATGACGTCGCCGTTGTACCCCGCGCTGAAGATCTCTTGGTCAAGGTCCCGCTGTTGCGCGTCGCGTTGATCGACCCATGTTGGGCGGGACGATTTGTTCTGGGATGGGTGATCTTGTGTTGTGTCGGATGTTGCCATCGCTAGCTATACACCTCCTCCGACATCAACGTCGTCCTCAGGGCGGATCTGGAGTTCGTACAGATCTCGGTATTTCCCCCCCAGTTCCAGAAGCTCGGCGTGGGAACCGCGTTCGACGATCTTCCCACCTTCAAGGAAAAGGATCTCATCGGCGTGCATCAGAGAGCTAAGGCGGTGGGAGATGATGATTGTGGCCCGGTCAGAGGTTACTTCTTGTAGGGCGGCACGGATCCGTTGTTCGGTCGCGGCATCGATCGCCGCGGTGGAGTCGTCGAAGACGATAATCTGCGGGTGCAACATGATGCTACGGGCAATCGATAACCGTTGCCTTTGCCCGCCAGAGAGGGAAACGCCACGTTCACCGATGAGAGTGCCGTAGCCGCCGGGGAGTCTCTCAACGTACTCGCTCATCTGAGCGTGGGAAGTGGCGCTTTCGATGTTGCGGTGTTCAGCCCACGGGTCCCCGTATGCGACGTTGTTGTCAACAGTCGTAGTGAAGAGAAACGTGTCTTGTTCCACAACGCCCACGGTTCGGCGGAGAGATGACAGCGTTACATCCGAGATGTCTTGGTCGTCGATGAGAATCCGCCCCTCGATGGGGTCGTAGAAGCGTGGGATCAGGTGCGCGAGGGTAGATTTTCCTGAGCCGGGAGGTCCTACGATCCCGATAGTGTGTCCGGGCCGCGCTTCGAATGAGACGTCCGTGAGGACCTGTTCATCCCCGTACTCGTCCATATACGCGAAGTCGACGCTTTCGAAACGGAGAGCACCATCAGTTAGGACAAGATCTTTCGCGCCCGGTTTGTCATCGATCTCAGGGACTTGGTCTAGAACCTCGAAAAGTCTTTTCCCTGAGGTTGCCCCTTGCGCCCATCCGGCGACAACCATGCCCAGTTGGCGCACCGGATTTTGCATGATCGACATGAATGCCAAGAACTGCGCGAGCTGTCCGAGCGAGAACGGATCGTTTTCATCAAGGACTTTAAGGCCGCCGACCAGCAGGACGACATACATGACGCCTAGGAATGCCAAGGTGATGATCGAGAGGTTTTTCGCACGAACCCCGACCAAATGGAAGGCCCGATTGAATGCCTCGTTGGAAGACTTGTCGTACTTCTCCATCTCGTACGGTTCAGCAGAGAACGACCGGACCACACGGATCCCCTTTAGGTTCTCGTCCATCACCTTCGTTAAGCGTCCCATCTCTTCTTGGTATAGTCGCCATCCCCGGGACGTTTGCAGGCGTGCAACGATCGAACGCCATGCCGCGACGGGCACAAAGCTCAGGCTGATCAGAGCGAGCTCCCAATCGACTCTCATCATCAAAAAGGTGCCGGTACTGACGAAGATTGCGAGGTAGACCACGCGCAGAAGCCCCCGACTCGCAAAAGCGCGGATGCCTTCAATGTCGAGGAGACCCCGAGTCAGAAGGTCCCCGGTGTGTACACGGTCGTGGTACGCGAAGCTGAGACGTTGAAGCTTCTCGTAGTAGAGCATCCGCAAGCGATAACCAAGCCGTTGGGCAACGTTCTCGCTGATGTACATGTGGCCAAACGTAAACAGACCACGCAGGATCGCCGAACCGAGCAGAAACGCCGCGGTCATCAATAGTGTGCGGCGGAGAGCATCGGTATCTGCATCGGGCGATGTGAAAACTTCCTCCACCGTGTCCACACCATCACCGATCAACAGCGGTATGAAGAGTTGGAAGACAGAAGCGCCGACGATGAATACCAAGCCGAGTGCCAAGAGCCACGGATAGTCAAACGCCATGCGCACTATGCGCATCAACACGTGAAAACTCCCGCCAGTCGAATCCGCGTCCTCCTTAGGCGCAGTTCCAGCAGCAGGAGCCGTGGCTGACACAGCCGTCGGCATGGTCAGTCGCTTGAACAGGTTCAATAAGAAAACCATAGATACCAGATTGTACGACTCAACTCAAAGCAAACAACGCAGTTCGTTGCATCTTGTTGGTCGCTTCGTCGATTCCGAAGACCATGTGAAACACCCGTCATTCCGGCGAAAGCCGGAATCCAGGGGTAGGGTAACGGGGCCGTCTTAACCACTCCTCGAATGCGCTAGAGTCATATGTGCGAGTGAGTTGCGGGGGCGAAAGAGGCCGAACCCAAGTGCTCGGATCCCCGACGCGTTCATGCCACCTCAAACAAAACCATGGCGAATCCATCCATCAGCACTGCCGCTCCCGAACTAGCACCTGTATTCAGCGACGCAGCGGTCCGTGAAAATCCCTACATGGCACTGTATGCGACGCTTGCCGACGCAAATGCGATCGACCACATCGTTCAAGCCGCATTCGGAAACTCAGCACCCAGATCGTCGGTAGCCAGAGACATCAGGCGCAACAAAACAACATACGTCGTCGTGACAAGGTCTCCATCTGTGAAGCCGATTGCTGACGACACATACACACCGACGAACAACACCGGGTGGCGAAGTCGGCTCAAATCGTTGTTTTCTTCCGGTAACTTAGGGCCACGGAAAACTATGAACAACGTGGTCGGACTGGTCGGCATTTGGACCGCTTTGGACC
>VXTA01000130.1:6830-7737 GCA_009837685.1 Chloroflexota bacterium
TTGTGATTGCGACTCATCCCAATGAGCGTAGGCGCGGAGTTGGCGTATTACTGGTACTTGCCACCATCGTTGAGGCGTTGAAAACCGGTGCCGCGAACGCAACTTTGGAAGTTCGAAAATCCAATAACGCCGCGCGGTCCCTGTATCGCAAGTACGGGTTCAACGACGTTGGCATACGCCATCGCTACTACCACGACAATCGAGAAGACGCGATCATCATGTCCACACCAGCCTTCTCAAACTTGGAGTACAAGCGATCTTTGATACGCCGGTGGAACGGCTACCTCAGCATTCGAGGCAAGACCAAATTACAGTTCGATCCAACGCCTTATCTAGCCTTGACCGAGTAGGAACAAGATAAAAGCGACTAAGGCACCGATTGCAAATACTATGCTCCAAGTCGCCCAACGTTGCTGAACCGCTAGGAACTTTTCCGCTGAATCCCACTGGCGCGCTCGCCATGCCATCTCGTTGCCCTTCAGACCAAGGATCAGCATCACCCCCACCAGAACGACAAATCCGATTGAACGGAACACTGGTGACAGAGGCAGAAATGGCAAAAAACCAAGCGCCGACCACCAGATGCCGTGTACCAACCCCCAAATCGGACCAAGAATGAACGCTGACCAGTTCCACCGCTGGATCTCCTCAGGGGTCTGGTCTTCTTCACCTCTCGAGGGTCTCGTGCGCCTCGGCAATCCCCATTGACTAGGACGAAACGAACCAGTTCCGATTCTGTACCCACTGCCGCGACCACTATCCGATCTTGCATCATCGCCACCTGATCGGCTACCCAATGACCCAACAGCTTCGCTCCGGGTACCGGCAGCACCATCTGGAGAGATGCGAGCCGATTGGTCAATCTCATCCGCACACACCGCACAGTAGGAAGCGTGTGCCTCGTTTA
>VXTA01000244.1:0-4110 GCA_009837685.1 Chloroflexota bacterium
GTGTTGATCCACTCCTCACCGCCTTGCCAACCCTCAACGCTCGGCGGGTTTAACAACGCTTGGCCCATGTTCGCGCATGTCGCTGCTGCCGCATAAGCATCGTAGGAAGGTACCTCCAAGCCGCCAGCCAACCGCAACGTGCCTACGACCATCTCCGCTGGGCTCTTGATCCGCGCATACCTAGCCGATTCATCTTTGAAGAAATCGGAGGTAAATAGGGTTCGCAGCATCTCTGTAATGCTGTAGCCCGACTCAAAATACGCATCAACCATCGCTTGGATCGCTTCGGGATTACGCGGCTCGACGTGCGGCCACTGCGGAACTCCCGGCTCGTCTGCAACGAAGAAGTGATAGAGATGTCGGGCGATGAATCTTGGCGTCGCCTCATTACGACAGATGATGTCTACCGCATCATCCCCGTTCCAATCACCCGTCTCACCGAGCAGTGTCTTCTCACCGTGATCGTGGTCATCGTCGTCATACTCGAACTGCCACGAGATGTACCCGTAAGGACGCGCGGTGTTGTTGCGCATCTTGATCGACATGTAGTCCGGATTGACAACCCGCCATCCCGTGAACGCTCGCGCACATTCCTTGATGTCGTCTTCGGTGTAGTTGCCTACCCCCATCGCGAACAATTCCAAGATCTCGCGACCGTAGTTCTCGTTGATCGAATGTGCGTGATTGTCCTGGTTGTCGAGCCACATCAACATCGACGGGTCCTTCGAAAGCTGTAGCAACAACTCGTCGAATCGCCCCATCCCATACTTCCTGAACATATCGATCTGGTTAAGCACAACCCTTCCCTGAATCAACTTAGATGCCCCAGTGGCGAACACTCGGTGCCAGAAAAGGCACATCTTCTCGCGCAATGGCGTCTGGGTGAGCACCAACTGATACATCCAATGTGCCGCACACGCCTGTTGATTCCTCAAATCGGATTGATCGACAAAATACCGACGTATCAGATCCAACGGCAGCTCAACATCGCCATCGCCCACCGGATCTAACAACCCCTCCAGCGTCGCGTCGTAACCCATCTCAACCGCAGCATCCAACTCATCCGGCGTCGCACCAAAACCCGCCCGACGTAACAGATGCGCAATCAAAGCCACATCCTGCTTAGATTTCGTAAGCGTCATCATCTCAGCCTCTCCTATGCATCACGAGACCACCCAAACTTAGCCATAAAGTGTAACCGCACCGAACTGCGGGTGCAGGAATACGTAAATCGATTAATCTCCCAGCTGCCGCAACCGAGGATCTGTGAAATCGCGTATCCAATCACCCATGAAATTCAACGACATCACCACCAAGAAGATCGCCAACCCCGGAAAGAACGAAGACCACCAAGCCGTCGTCAAATACTCCCGTCCTTCCGAGACCATCAAACCCCAAGAAGGCGTCGGCGCAGGTATCCCCGCTCCCAAGA
This sequence comes from Chloroflexota bacterium, assembly GCA_009837685.1. Taxonomy (GTDB): domain Bacteria; phylum Chloroflexota; class Dehalococcoidia; order Lucifugimonadales; family Lucifugimonadaceae; genus Bin127. The sequence goes on from VXTA01000244.1 coordinate 1,433, forward strand.
AACTCAAAGTCGCCTCCGTCAATATCAACCCGCCAACCGCCAACGTCGCGATCACCATAATCGTCGGGACCACCCCCGGCAAGATATGCCGCACGATTACTCGCGCCGGAGACGCCCCACAGACACGCGCCATCAACACATATTCCCGTTCTCGCAACGTCAAAACATCGGCCCTCACATTGCGCACGAACCCAGCCCAAGAAACCATAGCCAAAACCCCCATCAAAACCGTCAAACTCCCTCCAAACAACGTCACCACTACGATCGCAACCAACAAGAAGGGCAGAGCATGCCATATGTCAACCGCGCGAGCGATCACTTCATCGATGACACCCCCATACCAAGCCGCAACCAACCCCAACGTCACGCCTACAAGCAGACCACTCACCAACGCAACCCCAGCAACCGCAAGCGAAATTCGCGCCCCGTATATGATCCGACTCAATACATCGCGACCGACCTGATCCGCACCCAACAAATAGCTCTGCGTCCATTTCCCCTCTTCGTCTGCCAGCCAAATCGGCGGCGCATTGCGATCCCGGAGCGCCTGAACATTCGGCGCCTGCGGCGCAATCCACGGCGCGAAAATCGCCGACAATACCAACGCAGCCAACACAATGCCCGGCAGTATCGGCCACCGGCGCAAAAACGCATAGCCTGTACCGAAAATCGAACGTGGACGAAACGCCGATTCCGCTTCACCCGACACGTAAGTAGTTGAAATCTCAGACATCCACTACTCCTACGTGTACCTAATCCGCGGATCGATAACTATGTAGAGCAGATCAGCGATCAAGCTGAACACCACATAGATGATCACAAACACCAAGACGCCACCCGTCAGAACCGGAAAATCGTTGTTGTTCACCGCCTCCAGCATCGTCCTACCCAACCCCGGCCAAGCGAACACCGCCTCCGCAACCAATGTTCCGTTCAACAATCCTGCCAATAGCAGTGTCGAAAGCGTTATTGGTTGAATCAACGAATTCCTCAACGCATGCTTCCAAATCACCGCTGTTGGACTCGCCCCTTTGCCTCGCGCCAACCTAATGAACTCCGAATCCAGTATCTCCAGCATCGAAGACCGCGTGATCCTCAAATATCCCGCCATCGAACTCGTCCCAACTACAATCGCTGGCATGATGAAATATCTAATGTCGAATCCTTCTCCACGTAACCCGCTCGGCAACCACTCCTGCCACACCGAAAACAACAGCACCATCACGATCCCCAACCAGAAATTCGGAATCGCTTGACCGAACAGCGCGACAAACCTCCCAACGTAGTCCAACATAGTGCCACGGTAAACCGCCGAGATAATGCCGATCGGCACCCCCACAAACGTCGCCAACGCCCAACCCGCTATCGCCAGTTGCGTCGTCGCCCCAACCTTCTCTAAAATCACCTTCGTGACCCGGCGTTCTCCAGCCAACGACTGACCCAAATCCCCCTGCAACGTGTTCTTCACCCAGACCAGATACTGGATAATGAACGGTTTGTCGAGCCCCAGATGCTTCTCCAGCGCCCGTATCTGCTCCGGTGTTCGACCGTAACCCTCAGGCTGCGCGTACAACAGCAACGGATCACCCGCAACTCGAGACAGCGCGAACACCACGAACGTGGCCCCGATTATCGTCACTACCGAGGCCAGCAAACGCCGTATCAGATACCGTCTCATCAGGTAGTCATTTTCCCAGCGATCCTGAAGTGAACGCGCATCGGACTACTCCCCAAATCCGACTTGCCGGACTCGGGGAGCAGACCGAAACGGTCTTTCTGTCCACAGAATCTACTGGGCAGGTTTGATCAAGTCCAGCGAGACGATGTGCGTGCCAGCGGCATTCGCCCTCATCTCCCATGACTCAATCGAGTTCGGATTCCAGACCAACGGCTCAGGTATCGCTGCGATCCCCGAGTTCAACCGCCAGTGACGATAGTACTCGAGCAACTCGGTGTTGTTCGCAATCCGTTGTGCCTTGTCCAATTCGCCGGCCGTCCTAAGGTAGTTCTCAAGTACGTATGGAATCTCCATCGCACAACTGAAACCGCCGCGAGACAGTGTCGTGAACACAACGCCCTTAGGGAAGTCCCAAGGAACTGAGTCACGGGCGTCCGTGCCTCCGCAGGCACTCAAGAACGGCTGGTTCTGCGACCGGTCCACAACCGTCGGTCGCCACACAGGATATCCATGTCTCACCAAGCTCGTGCGGATACCTAAGCTGTCCCACATCGCACCTACTGCCGCCTGAATCTCGCCGGCAGTACCCGTGGCTCCACCAACGTGAGGCGTGACGTACATGTCAACTTGGAATCGGATGCCGCGAGACGCCACCGGGTAACCAGCATCGTCAAGCATCTGAGCAGCAGCTTCCGGATCGTACTCGATGTTCCACTTGTCGTCCCATTCCGGCGACCTGATCGAGAACGCGTTCACGTGCACCAACCAACCTAAACCGTCAACGATCACATCGTTGATCGTTTCCTTGTCGATCGCGATCGACATCGCAGTTCGCACCATGCGAGCGCGTTCCATGCTCTCGTCGTTGCCGTACTCGCCAATCCACGGGAACTGCTCAGTTGGTTGATAACCGGCACGTTCGACCTCTACCTGTTGCGGTTCGCCGACTGTGATGTCCGGACAAGAAACAGAACTAGCGCCTTGTGAGCAGTTGTAGTCA
>VXTA01000244.1:4120-7727 GCA_009837685.1 Chloroflexota bacterium
CAGTAGTTTCCAGCGAAGAAGATGCCTTCCTGAGCGGCTTTACCGCTGTCCGACATCTTGAAGCCTTCTTCGAGCAGACCACGGATAGCCTTCAACGAAACGTCGGCAATGTCAGCCTGTCCGTTCCGTAGCATCGCGATACGAGTCGACTCTTCTGGCACCTCATTCACGTTCAAGAATGGCATGTACGCCGGTTGAATGTGGTGCTCGGGGTTCGACTCCAGCCGCACGATGTTCTGCGGAATGAACTCCTTCAGCATGTACGGGCCAGTTCCAATGATGTTCTCGTTTGCCCACTCGCGACCGTTCTCATCGAACGCCGCCTTGCTGAATGTCCCGTTCGTCCCCGCGAACGTGTTGAAGTAAGCCTGGTTCCACACGACTGTGAACTGTTTGACCGGTATCTCAACGGTGTAGTCGTCGACCTTTACCATCGGTTCAACAATCGCCGCATAGTCTCCGGACTGGTTGTGCACACTCTCCGGAGCGATCAGGTCGTTGAAACTCCATACCAAGTCATCCGCCGTCAACTCGCCCCAACCGCGGTGGAACTGAACACCCTCCTTGACCCTCACAGTTATCTTGCTCAGGTCTTCCGCAACCTCCCAAGTTTCCGCCAAAACGGGGTCAACAATGTTTGACCCCACTGGTCCGCCGGGTTGGAAGAAGCCTTCGGCGATGCTCCATGGGCCGTCTGGCGCGCCGGTACTGTTCAATCCCGTCATCGTCAGACCGACGCGGTTCTGGACCGCCATCTCTGCAGTGTCTGCGGCACTTTGCGGGGCAGGAGCTTCCATCATCGCCATCGCGATCGGTGTCGCCGTCGCAACTACGATCTTCTCGACCTCTTTCTCGACTTCCTTCACCACCTCCTTCTCGACAACCACTTCCTTCTCTACCACGACAGTCTGGACGACAGTTTCACCAGCGACCTGCACCTCCTTCTCCACAACCACCGTCTGGACGACGGTTTCGCCAGCGACCTGCACTTCCTTCTCCACCACGACAGTCTGGACTACGGTCTGACCTTCAACCACGACCTCCTTCTCCACCACCACGGTTTGGATCACAGTCTCGCCGGGTACATCGCGTTCCACGACTACGGTATGAACAACCGTCTCGGTACCGCCACAAGCGATAACCGCAACCATCACTGCCGCGGCCAGCGCGCCCAAAACGGCGGTTAGTGTCCGGTTCCCAATAAACCTAGCTTTAGGATTCATCTCGCAATCTCCTCGGTCAAAGTCTGCCGGCCAATGGGTAACTAACGTCGCTATCTCGTGCGTCTGAAGCACTAACGACAATGCCGATACAACCATGCAGACAACATTTTTGAGCGCAAACGCTCATTCGTCAATAGCAGTCTATATCTGTTTCGTAATATGCGCGTCTAAACGGTACGAAAATCGCCGTTGTCTGAGAAATAATCATTCAATCTACGCGATGCAAGCTGAAAATGTGTGAAAATCCTCCATCCAGCAACTTCGCTACCCATCACCGCCGCAGATCGATCAGTGCAACGGTCTTCGAACCCCTAGCCGGAGCCATGTACCCGCCAATCTGATGGCAGCCAATCCCGAAAGTGTTGCACCACTGATCGATATGCCTTACAATAAGCGGTTACCGAGAAACGGAATCTCACCCGGAGACGGGTTTCAGAGAGCCGATTTTCGGCAAGCATCTTGACAACTGAAGAGCGGAAAGAACAGACGTCAGTTCAAATAAGAGTTTGATCCTGGCTCAGGATGAACGCTGGCGGCGTGCCTAATGCATGCAAGTCGAACGAGGTCGCTCCTTCGGGGGCTAAACCTAGTGGCAGACGGCTGAGTAACGCGTGGGTGACCTGCCCCCGAGAACGGGATAACTGCGGGAAACTGCAGCTAATACCGTATACATTCCCGTGCTTCAAGGCGCGGGAAGAAATGATTTATCGCTCGGGGATGGGCCCGCGTCCTATCAGGTAGTTGGTGCGGTAACGGCGTACCAAGCCTTAAACGGGTATCTGGTGTGAGAGCATGACCAGACAGAGGGGGACTGAGACACGGCCCCCACTCCTCCGGGAGGCAGCAGCAAGGGATCGTGCACAATGGGCGAAAGCCTGATGCCGCGACGCCGCGTGAGGGATGACGGCTTTCGAGTTGTAAACCTCTTTTCTCAGGGAAGAGAGAGGACGTCACCTGAGGAATAAGTCATGGCTAACTACGTGCCAGCAGCAGCGGTAATACGTAGGTGGCAAGCGTTGTCCGGAATTACTGGGCGTAAAGGGTCCGTAGGCGGTTCGGTCAGTCTTCTGTGAAAGCTCCAGGCTCAACTTGGAGTCGTCGGGAGAAACTGCCGAACTAGAGACTGTCAGAGGCAGGTGGAATTCCCGGTGTAGTGGTGAAATACGTAGATATCGGGAGGAACACCAGTGGCGAAAGCGGCCTGCTGGGGCAGTTCTGACGCTAAGGGACTAAAGCGTGGGGAGCGAACCGGATTAGATACCCGGGTAGTCCACGCCCTAAACGATGAATGCTAGGTCTCCGGGGTGTTAATTCCCTGTGGGCCAAAGGTAACCCATTAAGCATTCCGCCTGGGGACTACGGCCGCAAGGCTAAAACTCAAAGGAATTGACGGGTCCCCGCACAAGCAGCGGAGCGTGTGGTTTAATTCGATGATAAGCGAAGAACCTTACCTAGGCTTGACATGTTTGGTGGTACCGAACCGAAAGGGGAGGGACCCTTCGGGGAGCCTTACACAGGTGTTGCATGGCCGTCGTCAGCTCGTGCCGTGAGGTGTTGGGTTAAGTCCCGCAACGAGCGCAACCCCTATCGTCTGTTACTCTCTCTGACGAGACAGTCCTTAAACGGAAGGAAGGTGGGGACGACGTCAGGTCATCATGACCCTTACGCCTAGGGCTACACACACGCTACAATGGCCGGTACAGACGGTTGCGAAACCGTAAGGTAGAGCCAATCCGACAAAGCCGGTCTCAGTTGGGATTGAAGGCTGAAACCCGCCTTCATGAACGTGGAGTTGCTAGTAACCGCAGGTCAGCATACTGCGGTGAATACGTTCCCGGGGATTGTACACACTGCCCGTCAAGTCATGGAAGTTGGAGACACTTGAAGTCGCTGGGCCAACCCTTAGGGGAGGCAGGTGCCGAGGGTGGAGCCAATGACTGGGACTAAGTCGTAACAAGGTAGCTGTACCGGAAGGTGCGGCTGGATCACCTCCTTTCTAAGGAGTGCTAGCCCACTTTCTATACGACTGGAAAGTGGCAACAGTACTACCCAAATTAACCGCACAACCGCATCCGAACCCAATTCCCGGTTCGAGCGAGATTCCCAATCCCGAATCGCAGCATCCGACCTCGGTCCGATCCTGACAAAACGTTACGGGGGAGTGGCAAGGGGCTCATCGGAAACGGCGACGATGCCTAGAAAAGGTTGCGCGTTCCAAAACGGCCTTTACGGATCAGGCCTCAAAAACAATCCGTAACCAAACCAAGGACCAAGACGTCTGTTCGATCCGCTCTTCAGCTGTCAAGAATCAGAAAGCGTGAGCCAACCGGTTCACGCTTTTTCGTTGTTTCAACCCGTCTACAATGACCACTAAGGAGCATTAC
>VXTA01000125.1:0-3013 GCA_009837685.1 Chloroflexota bacterium
ACGCGACGATGTGGATGTCATCATCGGTACGCTCCCGCACTGGCTCCATCACCAAGCCGCGCTTGACGCAGCCGCGGCTGGCAAGCACATCTACATGGAGAAGCCGACTGCGGTGTGGGCGTCGGAAGCCGAGGAAATGCTGGCAGCCGCAAAGGAGAACGGCGTCAAGTTGATGACGGCGCACACGCAACGCTATTATCCGGCAGTTAGGGCGATGAAGGGTGTCGTCGACAGCGGTGATCTCGGATCCGTCATCATGGCCTACGACGTATGGCACAAGCCGTACGGTCCGTACGGACGGCCTGAATGGATGTTGGATCGATCGCGCGGCGGCGGAATGGGGCAGATGGACGGCTCGCATCAGATCGACCGGTTGCTGTGGATCATCGGCTACGAAGTCGCCACCGTGTCGGCGCAACAGGGCCAATTCACTCACCCGAAGTCGGAACACCCTACAATCGATTGCGACGACACGGGGATGTATTTCATTCGATGGAAGAGCGGTATCGTTGCGTGTGTCAGCCGGATCGCATGGGACCGCGGCGCGACAGAATACGGCGGAGATTGGTTCTTCACCAACGGCATGGCAAGATTCCGGCTGCCCTATGGCGGTGGCGACGCTCCCGCGCTTTACATCGCCGATACATCCGATGGCTCATGGCGCAAGGAAGAGGTGCCGCAACGCGACAGCCTTCTCGACGAGTTCACCGAATTCATCGAGTCGCTGGAACGCGGCGATGATGACACCCCGATACCGCAGGTTCACGGTCTGAACGTGCTCAAAGTATTGGAAGCAACCGAGGAATCTGCGCGCACCGGGCGCGAAGTAGTCCTTGACATGGAGTAACAACCAATGGAACCTGCACAGCTAAAGGCGACACTCAAAGCGGGCAAGCCCGTATTCGGATTCATGATCGCCGCGATCGAAGGGTTGCGATGGTCGAGGGTATACGCCGGGTCCACGCTCGACTACATCATCATCGACTGGGAGCACACATCCCGCAGCCGCGCGCGCATCGCAGAGATCGTCACCAGCATCAAAAGCGCGGGCGTTACCTGCATCATCCGCACCCCGAACACCGACGACAGCTACGTGGCAATTGCCCTAGACGCCGGCGCAGATGGCGTGCTCGTGCCGTATTGCGAGACCGTAGAAGAAGTCCGAAGGTGCGCCAACAAAGTCCGTTTCCACCCGCTCAAGGGAGAGTACTTCGAACGCGTCGGTTTGACAGGAGAGTTACCTAGCGAGAAGACGCGCGAATACCTCCGCAACCGACACAAAGACCACCTCTTCATCATGGGCGTCGAATCAGAACCTTGCGTCAACCGCTTGGATGAACTCCTCCAATGCGCCGAGATCGATGGAATATTCGTAGGCCCCAACGACCTCACAACATCCCTCGGCATCCCCGACGAAGTGGACAACCCCCAATACCTTGAAGTGTTAAAGCACATCATCGACACCGGCGAGAAATACGGTGTCCCAACGATGGTGCACCAGCAATCCATCGATACCTCAACAAAAGCCATCGAGCTAGGCTCGCGTTTTGTGCTTCACTCGAGCGATGTTGGGATCCTGTTGAAGGGAATTCAGAACGACTTCGCTGAATTGCGCGAAGTTGCAGCAGGCAAGTTCGGTGAGGTTGAGGCGCGAGAAGCCGAGGATACGCTCGAAACCATTTGACCCACACCCGAAGACGAGCCCTCTTTACCGCGCCCAACACTGTCATTCCCGCGAAGGCGGGAATCCAGCGTGGGCGGTCGGGGTTCCCCCGCTTGCGGGGGAAATGTCAGCAGGACAAAAGGGGACGATCACTAAGGTTCCCCCTAAACGCACCACAGCGTTTTAGATTCAGATATTGTGCGGCGCGCTGAACGCGCCGTCTGAATAGCTAAATCCAGGAACCCGCATGTCCGACATCGTTTCTACCTCTACCGAATCCAACCCCTACCGACTCCCAACATCGGTAACTCCGAGTCACTACAACCTTCATATCCGGCCAGATCTCGAATCTGAGACCTTCAACGGTACCGTCCATATATCGGTTGACGTGTCCGAATCGATCTCCGAGATCGTACTTAATTCCAAAGAGATCGAGATCAAGTCGGCCAGTTTAATCGGCGATTCCGACACGATCAAAGCGACTGACTTCTCGTACGACGAGGAGTTGGAACGCGTGACGCTCCACTTGGCGAGTGAGGTCTCCGCTGGTTCGTACTCCTTGGCCATTGAGTTCGACGGCATCCTCAATCGCAAACTCGCCGGCTTCTACATCTCTACATTCACCGACGAGTCTGGTGAAGAACGCAAGATTGCAACGACGCAGTTCGAGAGTACGGATGCTCGGCAAGCCTTCCCGTGTTTCGACGAACCAGCGATGAAGGCTTCGTTTGAGGTCGCGTTGACGGTGCCGGTTGACCTTTTCGCGGCGTCGAACGGCCCGATCATCTCCGAGACAGTTTCCGATGATGGAAACGAGCGAACGGTCAAGTTCGGCACGACGATCAAGATGTCGACTTATCTGGTGGCATTCATAGTGGGTCCGTTTGAGGCGACAGATCCGGTAGATGTCGATGGCGTGCCGTTGCGGATCATCCACCCGATCGGCAAAGGTCATCTGACTCCCTTCGCGCTGGAATCTGGTGCCTTCTCCTTGAAATATTTCACCGATTACTACGGGATTCCCTATCCGGGCGAGAAACTCGACCTTGTCGCGGTTCCAGACTTCGCGTTTGGCGCGATGGAGAACCTGGGGTGCGTCACCTTCCGCGAAGTGATATTGCTGGTCGACACCGAACGCGCCACCCAACCGGAACTCCTCCGGATCGCCGATGTGATTGCCCACGAGCTCGCCCACATGTGGTTTGGTGACCTCGTAACGATGGAGTGGTGGAACGGCATCTGGCTAAACGAGGCGTTCGCCACATTCATGGCGGCAATGTGCACCGACGCCTTCAATCCCGAATGGCGACGCTGGGACCAGTTCAGCCTAGAAAGATCGGCGGCATTCGA
>VXTA01000125.1:3023-7699 GCA_009837685.1 Chloroflexota bacterium
ATGTCGACTCGTTGCAGAAGACTCGACCAATCGAATACGAGGTCAAATCACCCGCCGACGCCGACGGAATGTTCGACCTCCTCACCTACGAAAAAGGCGGCTCAGTCCTTCGGATGCTCGAGCAGCACCTAGGCCCCGTTCGCTTCCGGGACGGCATCCGCCACTACCTCAAAAAGCACGAATACGCCAACACCGAGACTTCCGATCTGTGGGACGCGCTCGAAGAGGTTACGGGCGAGCCAGTCCGAAGCACGATGGACGCTTGGATCTACCAGCGCGGCTACCCGTTGGTGAACGTCAAGCAGTGCGACGGCTGCGACAAGACGATCCTGACCCAGAAGCGGTTCTTCTACAAAGCGCCCGACGAAGCCGATGAGACTGTCTGGCCGATACCGATGGGCATCAGGTACGCCGATTCCGATGGCAATAGCGGAAGCATGAAGATGCTGATGACGGAGGACGATGTTGAAGTCGCTGAATTGGCTAACGCTAGGTGGGTGAATGCGAACGGCGGCAGCAACGGGTTTTACAGGGTCAGCTACTCGCCTGAACTAATGACTTCGTTGCGAGACGCAATGGGTGAGATGGAGGCGATCGAACGATACAGCCTCGCCGACGATCAGTGGTCTGCGATGGCGGCCGGCAGTTCCTCCGCAATCGATTATTTGAACCTCGCTGAGGGGTACTCAGGTGAAGACGATCTTGATGTCTGGACTCTGTTGACACGCAACTTGGCGAGTTTGGAACGCATCCTCGATGACGAAGCGGCGAGGAGTCGGATGCGTTCGCGTCTCGGTACGCTCTACAGCGCCGGGTTGTCGCGGTTGGGCTGGGAACCACGCGACGGCGAATCACCCCGCGACTTGGAACTGCGTGGTTTGCTTTGCCGCTCGTTAGGAATCACGGCTAGAGACGAAGATGCTATGGCGCGGTTACGCGGACTGCACGACGGTTATTTGACAGGCGCGGCAATCGAACCAAACTTAGCCGCGGCATCCGCCAACGCTGTCGCAATCGTTGGATCCGCGAGCGACTATGAAGCGTTTATGGGCCGCTTCAAGAGCGCGGCCACGCCACAGGAAGAGCGACGTTATATGACCTTGCTCTCGTCCTTCCCCGGCGAAGGAGAATTCCAAAACACGTTAGAGATGTGTCTGAATGGCGAAGTACGTTCCCAAGACGCGCCATATCTGGCAGGCGGCGCGATGTTTAACCGACATCACGGGTTCACGGCGTGGCAGTTCATCAAATCTCACTGGGACCAGATGTTAGAGATGTATCCGGATAACAGCGTAGTGCGGATGGTGAGCGGCGTTCAGGCATTATCCAGGCCCGAGCAAGTAGCCGATATCAAACAGTTCTTCGAAACGCACAACGTGCCCACCGGGCAGTTAACGTTGGAACAGCATCTTGAACGACTAGACGTGAACGCGGCATCTCGGCAACGCGAAGTTGAACCGTTGACGGAGTGGTTGCTGGCGAGTTAGAGACTAAAGCACGAGGCGGTGACGTGTTATCGGGGTGCGATGCACTCACCGCTGTAATGACGAGGGCAAAGAGACGAAGCGAGAAGTTCTTTCGTTACATTTTTGTCGTAAGTCTGATTTGAAAAGGCAAGTTGAGAAAGGCTCTGCTGCATGACTGAACAGAGATACGAACCGCTGGACGAGAACTGGCAACGGGGATTGGCTGTAGTCGCACATCCCGACGATCTGGAGTACGGAGTAGCCAGCGCCATCTCCAAGTGGACTTCGGAGGGCAAGGAGTTCACGTATCTATTGGCGACGAGAGGTGAGGCGGGTATCGACGCGATGGATCCGGGCGAGACTCGGAGAGTGCGCACTCAAGAGGAGATCGACAGCGCGAAGGTGGTCGGAGTGGACACTGTGGAGTTTCTGGACTATCCAGATGGAATGGTGGAGTACGGCTTGTCCCTGAGACGCGACATCGCCAAAGCTATTAGGCGGCACAAGCCGGACGTGGTGGTGACGATGAACTTCGAGATGCGCTTCCGCGGTGGCGGCACCAATCAGTCAGACCATCGCGCCGTCGGTCTCGCGACCCTGGATGCAAGCAGAGACGCAGGGAATCGCTGGATCTTCACGGAGTTGGTCGAAGATGGACTGGATCCGTGGAACGAGGTCAAGATGGTGCTGGTAGGCGCCTCGCCCAACGCCACACACGCGGTGGACGTGGGAGACCACATCTACAAGGGAGTGGAGTCGTTGGAGAAGCACGATATCTACATCAAGGGCCTTGGTCGGGACTTCGACCCAGAGATGTTTCTGACGATGACCGCCAATGCTGTGGGTGTGGAGTTCGAGTGCGACTACGCGGTGGCCTTCGAGGTCTTCGCCCTGTGATTTAGCGGCAGCGGGAAGTTGGACCGCTGACGGAGTGGTTGTTGGGTAGATAAATGGCCAGACGCAAACCAAAAATCCCTCGGCACAAGGTCTTCGTGAGTTTTCACGTAGCGGACATTGAATTCAAAGAACGGTTCGCCAAACTGCTTGAAGGCCATGCCATAGATAAGTCTGTCCACGATGATGACATTGATGACATGAACTTAAAAGTAGCGAGGATCAGGCAGATCATCCGAGATGACTTTATAGCTGACGCAACCGTCACCGTTGTTCTCGTCGGAAAAAATACATGGCAACGAAAGCATGTCGACTGGGAGATTGGATCGAGTATCAAGAAAACCAAACACAATGATCGTTGTGGGATCGTCGGTATCCTGTTGCCCAGTCATCCCAATCACCGTTCCAGATCAATCAAGTCAAACCTCTTGCCTCCAAGATTGGCAGACAACATGCGAGGCGACAACCCTTACGCCAAACTGTACAGATGGCCCGAAAACCCATCTGGGATCGAGATTCGGAACTGGATACACGAAGCATACCTTAGGTGCAAAGGTACGCCGCCCAACAATGGGCGTCTGCACTTCGGCAAGAACCAATCAGGTAGTTGGTATACAGGTTGGCAACCATCGAGAGACTTTCCAGAAAGATTCATTCCGGTGTGAAGAGGTTCATGCCAACTGATGGACCGCAAATATCGCCGCGATCATCATCCAATAAACCGGCCAAATCGTTGGCGAAAAAATGGCACGCAAGAGGTTTTTCAAACTCGCTTTGGGTGCTTGGATAACAAACATCAACTGACGGTCGAGAGATCTCGTGTGTAATCGGTTGACGAATTCGCAATATTGTTTCCTAAACCAACGTTCGGATACTAAATAATGTGCGTCGAGATAACCGAGCACCGCGACTGGCACTGTGGCGATCCAAACAAGGTTAATGCTTGCGGCTTCGTCGCCTCCCGAAGCGCCGAACCTAGCAACTGCAACCAATATCGCCGCTACCAGCGTAACCGCCCACGTCTTACACGCCCGGCTGTTATCCGTCATGCGCGTGATCACGTCCTGCAGCATCGAAAGATGTGCTCTAACATCTTCCGGATCTGGACTGGGGACATCACTTTAGAGAATTATAGACTTGTGCCCGCATCGGGGAGCGCACACAGTTCCTAGACCGCAATGAACAGAATATGTTAAATCGTCAACTATGTGAACCGTTGCACGACTACAAACCTATTGTTTCTGTCGCGTGCGAAGCCTAGCGATACAGACTGCGATTTCGGGTTGAGGATGTTGTCGGCGTGACCTCTGCTATTCATCAGCGCTTTGTGCGCCCTGTTCACCATCGCCGTTGGTCTAGCGTTGTGCAAAGTATCTTCGCAGATGTTCTCGGATGGTGCGGCGTGGTAGAAGGTGCGCGTTTCCGCCATGTGTTCGGCGTGTCTCTGCGCGCTGGTGTCGGCGTTCAGTCGCAGGGGGCTCCGTCCGGCTTTCGACCTTGTGTCGTTGATGAGTTTGAGCATCTGAAGGCGCGCCTTGCCCTGTTCGTTGTGCGACACGCGGTTGGCGGTCTGCATGCGCGCCGATTTTCTTCTTGTCCGTCGAGATATGCCTGTCTGAGTGCACTCGCTGATTACAATCCGCAAATTTTACAACGGCGGTTAGGTGGCAAATTGAGGCATTAACCCTTCCGCACAAACTCCACGATCTGTTCCGGCGGAGTAGGCTCTCGCCCATCCGCACCTGCTTCCTCTTCCGGCACGTCATCCACAACCAAATGCCGCATCGGGTAGTTGATTACGATGCCCTCTTCATTGAAGCGTTGATGGACCTGCTTGATGAGTTGAGTCTTGAGTTGGAAGGACCCGGCACGGTCGGTGGCTTGGAGGAACACCCAGAAGTCGATGTTGGAATCTCCGAAGTTGCTGAAACCGGCTCTCGGTTCGGTATCAGTCACGGCATGCTCCGAATCCACGACGATCTTGGTGGCAACCTCCATCAAGATGTCTTGGACCTTTTGCAGATCAGAGGAGTAGCTTACGCCGCCGTTGACGATAACGTTCATTGCTAACGCTGGGCGGGAATAATTGGTGATCATGTTGTCGGACATCATCGAGTTCGGAATGATGATCAAGTTATTAAACCGAGATCTCAACTTCGTGCTGCGCCACGAGATGTCTTCCACGAATCCCGAAGGGCCGCCCTCTATCTCTATAAAATCGTCAACTTGGATCTCGCCTTCGGAGATCACGTAGGTTCCGGCGAAGTAGTTTGACAAGGTGGGTTGGGCGGCAAGAGCGATAGCGATGCCGCCGAT
>VXTA01000304.1:0-2322 GCA_009837685.1 Chloroflexota bacterium
CAACATTATGTTGGTCTTTTGCAGTTCTATGCCGGCGTCTGTCTCGATCTGTTGGATGGCTAGAACCCGCTTGTACTGATTGTAGACGCCGACGCTGAGGACCTTTTTCGCCTGCTCCTGACCGATTACGAACTGCTGCAGCTGATCATAGATATCGACTGGCTTGGTAGGGTAGACGTTCGCCGGTTTGGTTTCGGCTGCGTCTTTGGATTTTGGGGCTTGAGTGGCTTGGCGTATGATGCCCCGGCAACGCTCGACACATTCATCACAGATGAAGATGCTGTTGGGCCCAGCGATCAGCATCCGAATCTCTTGCTGCTGCTTTTTGCAGAACGAGCACCTTTTTTGCACCCGCCCCCTCTGGATAGAGGTTCTATCGCCGCTGCCGTTCATTTGGTCGATCCGATTTCGATTGGCCGGTTTCCTAAGTGCGAATGCTGGTGGTGATTAGACTATGCGGCTCCCGCTTGTAGAATTCTAGCGTCTCGCGGGTTTTCTGTGGCATCGTGCACATGGTCGACTAGCCCGTATTCGACGGCTTGTTCGGCAGTCATCCAGAAATCGCGATCGCTGTCTCGAGCCACTTGTTCGTAGGGTTGCCCGGTGTGATCGGCGATGAGCTGACGCATCTTGTCTTGAATGCGCAAAGTTTCACGAGCGTGGATCTCGATGTCGGCTGCTTGACCTTGCGTGCCGCTCCAAGGCTGGTGCATCATGATCGCCGAGTTTGGCAACGCGTATCGTTTTCCCCTCGTTCCCGCGGTCAACAAGATGGTTCCCATGCTGGCGCACAGACCGACTGCGATTGTCGAAATGTCGCACGAGACGAGTTGCATCGTGTCGTATATCGCCATGCCGTCGTAAACCGAGCCGCCCGGCGAGTTGATGTACATGTTGATGTCGCGTTCCGGGTCGTCGGCCGCTAGGTAGAGGATCTGTGCCACGATGGTGTTTGCCACGGCCGAGTTTATCGGCGTCCCAAGGAAAATAATTCGCTCCTTCAACAGCAACGAGTAGATGTCGTAGGCTCGCTCGCCGCGCGTGCCGGTCTCGATGACCATCGGGATCAAGCTTTGAGGGGTTTCAATCTGTGCCATATGAATGTTCTCTCCGTCTGGGACTGGGTTGAATTTGCGGGTATCTTCGTTTAATCCGAGCTACTCGTCGTCCTTTTCTGGCTGATCTCCATCTGAAATGCCACGCGCCATCTCGATCACCTTATCGATCGTTCGCTGGCGTTTCAGGAAACGCATGACCGACTCACGCGTCTGCTCGTTGTCTTCTAATCGCTGATCGTCAGATGCGGCGTTCTCATTGGCGGTTGCGATTTCAGCGGCAATGTCGTCATCCAGAATTTCAAGATCTTCGGCTTCGACCAAACTCTCGATGACCAGAGCGTTTTTGATGTCGCGTTCCGCCATTTCGTTGGCGCTGGTCACATCCTCTTCCGTCAGATCGTCCGCGGTGAATTGCTGACCGGCTCGAGCCGCCATCGATTGACGTTGCTGGATGTAACGCTCCAAGACGTGCCGTCCTTCGTGTTCCACCACTATCGGCGAGATCGTGAAGTCACTCGCTTCAATGACATCGTCGAATAGCTTGGTGCGAATGTTGCCCAGCATGGTCTGCTCTGCACGCTGCTCAAGTTGGTCCCTGATGTGTTGCGTGAGTTGATCAACAGTTTCAACCTCAGGGACGCCTGCCGACGTTGCCAAGGCGTCGTCTAACTCTGGGAGCACTTCTTCGTGCACATCTTTCAACGCGACCGTTACGTGGGCGGTCTTGCCTGCGAATTGAGGCGAATCTGCTTCGTCGGAGACCTCGAATGAGAACTCTTTGTCGTCCCCGACGGACATGCCCATGATCCCTTTGTGCAGACCTACGAAGACTTCGCCATAGGTCTCCAGATCCAGATTCAGTTGGAACTGCCGATCGGTGAAATCCCATACCACCCTGTCGTCAGCCAACATTTTTAGGTCGATGGTGACCAAATCATTTTCTTGAGCCTCACGTTCGGCAGGCACCGAGTACGCTTGAGATCGGCGCAGTTGCATCAGCAACGCGTCAACCGCTTCGTCAGACACTTCTTCGGGTTCTTCGTCGTAACGGATCGATTTGTAGTCGCTCAAAACGACACTCGGTTGGAGCGGGATAGTCGCAACGATCGTGACGGAAGGTTCGGTTTGCTCCACGTTTACGCGCGGGGGCGCAAATGGGCTGAGTTCTTCGTCTCTGACCGCATCGCCAACCGCCTCCGGAACGAGAGATTCCATCGCCTCTTCGACGAGATAATCTTTTCCAACGTAGTTCTGCAGGATCGCC
>VXTA01000304.1:2332-7699 GCA_009837685.1 Chloroflexota bacterium
CGCGGTGCTTTTCCTTTACGAAAACCCGGAATGTTGACCCGCTGGGCAACCCGCTTGGCGGCGGCGTTCATGTGCTTGCCGACGCGTTCCTGCTCGACTTCTAGCCTAAGAACAACTTCGCCGTTTTCCGAGCTTTCTCGTGATACGTTCAAACCCAACTCTTTCGTGTCGCGGTGCTCTGGACGTGAACCCGTACTGCAAAAACGCGCGAATCTGGGATTTTGCGCGCGGTTGCTGCGCAGCAACTCCTACGATTCTAACTTACCGCCCATTTTCCAAACTCGCGAGGCGTGGCTACTCTTCGAGGTCAAGCTCGATGTGAAGCTCTCCAAGCTGCTCCTCGGCGATCAACGATGGCGCGTCAAATAGAGGGTCCCAAGCAGATTGAGTTTTCGGGAACGCGATGACTTCGCGGATGTTCGACTGGCCGGCGAGCATTGCGGTGATCCGGTCGAGCCCTAGCCCCATACCGCCATGTGGAGGCGCACCGTATCGGAAAGCCTTCAACAAGTGGCCGAACCGCTCCTCAATCTCGTGGTCCGGGTAGCCAATCACATTGAACACCTTCATCTGCACATCCGGATCGTGGATCCTAATGCTCCCGCTACCCAACTCGACACCGTTGCATGTCAGGTCGAAGAGGTCGGCGTAGACGCTTCCCGGATCGCTCTCGATCAACGGTATGTGTTCCTGCTTCGGCGAAGAGAATACGTGATGGGCTGGAGTCCAAGTTCCAGTTTCGTCATCCCAATCGAAGAGCGGAAAATCGAAGACCCATGCGAACTTGAATTCGTTGTCGTCAATCAATTCCAATCGTTCCGCCATCTCCGTACGTAGCGCGGAAAGAGCGTTGTTCGCTACCGTCTTGGTTCCTGCCACGATCAACACCAAGTCGCCGGGTGAGGCTTCTACGGCATGAGCGATCTCTTTGACGATCTCTACCGACATGTAGTTCTTCAACGGTGATCGGATGTGGTCAGCATCGAGTTCGTCGATAGAAGGAGCCGACTTATCGATGGCGATGTACACCAATCCCTGTGCACCGGCTGCCTTGGCGACATCGATAAGTTGATCCGTCTGACGACGCGTGTAGTCGGCGCATCCGGGCGCTGCGAACGCCCTGATAGTGCCGCCGGATGACGCGACAGCTTGGAACACTCGCGCATCGGACTGAGCGGCGATATCGGTGATGGTCGACATTTCAAGTCCGTAACGTGTGTCCGGTTTGTCAGATCCGTATCGTTCAACCGCTTCGTCGTATGAAAGCTTGGCGAACGGCGTTTCGAGTCGTGCTTCCGGGCGAGTTTCGCGCACGATCCTTGTGTACAGGCCCTCAACTAGTGCCATCACGTCCTCTTGATGCACGAAGCTCATCTCGAGGTCCAACTGCGTGTGCTCTGGTTGACGGTCGGCGCGCAGGTCCTCGTCGCGGAAACACCTAGCGATCTGGAAATACCGCTCGACTCCGGAAACCATCAACATCTGCTTCATCTGTTGCGGCGATTGCGGCAAGGCGTAGAATGTGCCCGGACGCACACGAGACGGAACCACGTAGTCACGGGCACCCTCCGGAGTCGACTTAATCAATATTGGCGTCTCAACTTGCGTGAATCCGTTCTCCGTGAGATGGTCCCAAATCAAGTGGGTAACGCGGTGTCGCAACTGCAATCGACTCAACATCTCTGGGCGACGGATGTCGATAAAACGATTAGCCATCCGGGTAGATTCGTCTGCGTCGGTGTCGTCCTCGACCTCAAACGGCGGTGTCAACGAGCGGTTCAATACCTGCGAATCGCTGACGACTAGTTCCACTTCGCCAGTAGCGAGGTTAGGGTTAGCCGCGCCGGGGAGCCTTGCCCTGATGGTGCCGCGTGCCTGTATCACCCACTCGCTCCGCATCCCTTCTGCGAGTTGATGGGCATCTGGAGCGAGTTCCGGGTTGAACACGACCTGCAACAATCCGGTCCGGTCGCGTAGGTCGATGAAGATCAGGTTGCCATGGTCGCGGCGGCGATGAACCCAACCCGCTACCGTTATCTCACGGCCGATGTCAGATGATCGAGGCGCACCGCAATCTGTGTCTTTGTACATGAGAGTTCCTAAAGTGTATTGGTGGTCATGCGCGACAGAGCCCAAATGCGTGTTGGAGAACCCCGTTTATTGCCACTTTGACGCTGTCGCTACGGGTGCGGACTTCGTCTGAACAGAAACATCGAGATCAAACGTCTCGGGGTTCCCGCCCAGACCGTAGATTATCCGCAAACTTCCATAGGCCGGTAATCAAGACCGATGCCGCAATCACCTTCAAGAAGTCACCGGGCAGGTAGATGTACATGCCATCCATAAGCAACTTGCCGTCAGCTGGCCATCCGAAATCACCGACTGCCAACCAGATGATCGCTGGTATGTATACAGCGATGCCACCTAGCGCGTTCGCCCAGAGCGAGTTGGAACGGTCAAAGCCATATTGACTCAGTGCTCCGACGACGGCAGTCGCGAGGAGAAACCCGAGAAGGTAACCGCCGGTCACACCTGTGACGTATGCCCAACCGTCGGCTGGCGTTGTAAAGCCCCAAGATTGATTCGCAAATGCCAAAAACCCCAACGCCCCGATGGCTAGGTATCCAAATACGGAAATCAAACCCCACCGGAAACCCATCACGCCACCAGCGGTCAATATCGCCAAGGTTTGCAGCGTTATCGGCGTCGGATTGTCCGGTAGATAAAACCGGATCTTGCTACAGACAACGATTAGTGCGATAAAGGCAATGCTTGCCGCGATGCGGTGTCGAGTACCCGCACCCGGTACCAACCAATCGAAGAGCGACGGTCCCCATGTCAGGGGAAACGACCTTTTGAGACCAGAAGGATGGGCTATGGTCGGAGTGTTCATTCCGGATCAGACAATCCAAACTGAGCTGGTCGTTGGTGTTCTGCTCAAGCCTCTAGCGGCAGACTATAGGAACGTTTTCGCACACCTAAAGAAACGAACGTCTCGGTGCGTTGCACGCCGGGTGTCTTACCGACATGATCGCGGATGAATTCGCCGAGGCTCTCGGCGTTGGGCAAAGTTGCCCAAGCGAAAACGTCGTAAGTGCCCGTCGTAATGCTGACCAAAGTAGTGTACTTGAACTCCGCCATTCGAGATGCGACCTCTTCGAGCATGTCGGGTTCGACTTGCATGCCGATGAGGACCTCGGACTCGTAACCCATCTTCTGTGGGTCCTGAACAGTCACGATATTGATCGTCTTGTCGCCGGTGAGTTTTTTCAGGCGTCTACGGACTGTGCCTTCACTCACTTTGACCTTTTTGGCGATTTTTGCGTTTGCGGCACGCCCGTCTTCATTTAATGCAGCGATTATTTGACGATCGATTGAGTCCATTCAGCATGTTCTCCTGATTACGTAACTTGTCCTTCCGACACCATTGCGGGTTGCAACGTTCGCTGGCTGGCTGCCAAGCGTGAACCATATCCATGCTCTTGAATGACAGATGTCGAAATCAGAGCGGCGAATGCATACGATTACGTTGCACAAATCTTGATTGTATTGCAAGAAAGCGTAAAAATCAACACTAAAATTGATCGCCCGGAATGGGGCTTTAGATGATGGGAACCGAATAGCGTCTGGACAGTACTAACGTAACGGTTGCATTACAATTTTAATCGCGAGGTGCGCTGGTTCACAACTTGACCGGACTGGGACGATGTGACGGTGCCCCGCAACAGCGAATTCCAAACGGATCGACCGTAACGGAGAGTAGGAAAATGTTGAACGAGCAGCAAGCCGCGATTGTGTCATTTACCCCGGCGGCACTTGACAAGCTGGTGGAGGTGATGGCCGAACAGGAAGCAACTGACTCGTACCTTCGGATCTCCGCTGCGGCAACTCCTCAAGGGGGCGTCGAGTACGCGTTCGGTCTCGAAGACGAGCCGGCTGAGGACGACACCTCTTTGCAGGACGGTATGGTCAAGGCGCTCGTTGATGAACAGAGCATTCCGCTAATCGCTGGTTCAAGCATCGACTACGTGGAGGGCTTCCAGCGTTCAGGGTTTGTGATCTCGAACCCCAACTTCGCTGGCGGTTGCGCGTGTGGTGGTGGCGGATGTGGCTGCGGCGGATAACATATAACGTCGAACCCAAAAACATTGTTGCGGTGACTGCAACCACGCCGCTTCAGTAACCGGAGCAAATAGACGGTGACCTACATAATCTCGAAAGCCTGCGTTGACGTAATGGACGGCTCGTGCGTCGACGTGTGCCCGGTCGATTGCATCTACTCGAAACCTGGCGACAGGATGCTGTACATCAGCCCTGACGAATGCATAGACTGTGCCGCGTGCGAACCAGTTTGTCCGGATAACGCGATCTTCCCAGAAGATCAGGTCCCGGACGACGAACAAGAGTACATCGCTCTAAACTACGACTACGATTACGACAGTTCCGAGCCCGGTAAGAACACCTAGTTGTTTAGTCCCGAGAGGCGTACTGTGGCGCCTCTTCGTCTAGTGCCACGCCCGAGTGTTGCTAGATTCCTCGTTGCGCTCGGAATGACATAGCTTGGCGCGATTCAACCGATTGCCTGCAATGCTTCGGTTAACGACATCCGAATCGTCGTGAATATCGGTGTCTCTGTATCAGTGAATTGAGCTCCCGGCACTTCTCGCAAATCCATAACTAGAGATACGAACTCTGAAGGGTCGTCGGTCTCAAATGCGACCACGAACTCCGGGTCGTCGATCCCGAACGAGTATGTCGTGTTTATCGTCACCCCCGGATAACCGTGGCCGATTCGGAAATGGTCGTTCATCATACCTTGGCGTTCTTCCATCGACAAGCCGTACCAAGGTCGAGTCTTGGTCATCGGGTAGACGATGAAGTAGCGTTTGTCCTTGCGCTCAACCTCGGGGTTACCGCCGCCGTGCTTGTAGCGTGTCTTGCGGCGGAGAGAGAGATACGAGTGAGGTTGGTCGAAGTGCGCGGCAGCCTCCGTACGATTGATCGCCACGGCCGTTGCATGAAATACCTCAACGCTTGGCGCGCTCTGAAACAGGAGCAGGTCAACGTCCGCACGAGTACCGACCGCGCTGAAACTAGATATCGGCGAGCCTACGTCGTCGCTGGCCTGTTGGATTGTCGCAACGAGTTCTTCCCGCAGCTGAGTCTTGCCGCTCGGTTCAAGTAACCTCCAAGACGGTCGCGCTTTGAAGAACGAAAACTTGACGTAGTCGCCGTATTCGATGTTGGGCATGGTGCTTCAGGTGCTCCGGATCGGTAATCTCGCGTCGATGTCAAATGGTCTATACAGCCGAGTCAAGACCCTGCAAAGTATAGAAAACAATCGTTTTCTCAATCGACAGCCACGAA
>VXTA01000227.1 GCA_009837685.1 Chloroflexota bacterium
GGATGCATCAGTCCGAGGCTTGAGAAGTCCGAAGCTGCGTCGATGAAATCGGGTCCGAGAATTTCTCCTCTGGAATCTCGATTAGCAGTCCTTCAAATCCTGGGGGTATAAACATTTCGCGTACCGTGTTGAACGTGCCGTCAGCGCTATGTCGTCCGCCGACGATGAATCGCGATCCCAAGTCACGCAACTCGCTCATAGCATCCAAGCTTGGCGTAAGCGAATCAGTATCAGCGTAGAAACGGTCGTCGAAGAGCCTGATCGCGGTGTCGTATCCGATGACAAAGGTTGTTCCTGGCATCAGACGGGCCTTTTCCAGGAATGTAGCGGCGCGAGTGACAATGACGATGTCTTCCGGTTCTTGGAACTGTTGCACCCGCTTATCTAAGTCGGAAGTTGCGATCTCGGGTTTTTCAACGTTACGAACCGAGATCTCGAAACAGGGGGTCAATGCCTTTCCAGCTACAGACAAACCCGTTTCAAGCAACGCCCGATGCGCCCGATGTAGTGGGCGGAAAGATCCGGCAAGCATGATGGCGTCGTTTGGAGGCGTGTCCGACCAGCCGTGATTGACGCGATAGACGGCGAGCGGCTGTTTTCCGGATATGACCGCTTCAATGTACGACGCGTTCGACATTTTCACCGGGAAGCAGTTGTAGCTCGAGTCGATCTTCGATGCCGAATGCCTCGGCCAGCGCGTTTAAGACGATGGATGAACACACAGCCTCCTCTCCGGCTCGGTCGCGTTCGCCTTTGTTCATGACTAACGAGTAAGTGGCACCTCGCCGACCGTCGTGCCAGGCAACATGGACGCGGTTTTCGCCTCTGCGATGGCGGTCGGTGGCGATTGCAGCTGTGCACGAAAGGCCAATCAGGCGAGTAGGCAGAGGTTCTGGACCCGAGAGTTGGACGGAGTGTTCGTACGCCTTGATAGCCATGGTTTTCGCTTCATCCTGGGAAACGTGCTGTTCTGCTTGAGTTCCAACGTAGACGTCCAAAGCGGTCCGTGAATACGGTATTTGGGCATCAATCACCGTTCTTGATGCTCCTGCGACGGAGAAAAGCGCAGAGATAGCGCTTGTCCCAGCGCCTGTGATGACTAAACACGATCTGGCGTCGGCATCGTGGATTTGCTTAATCAACCTGAACTGGTCATCGCCGTTCATGACGCGAGTAATCCTCCGTCAATGCCGACCATCTGTCCAGTCACATAGGAACTTCTGTCAGATAGAAGCCACGCCACGAGTTCGCCGACTTCGTGCGGTTGTCCGTAGCGCGCAAGCGGTACAGCCGATTCGATCCTGCGCCGCATCTCGGCGTCGCCGCGATCTACCGCGAGCATCATGTCGGTGTCGATTGGACCGGGGCAAATACCATTCACGCGGATGTTCATCCTGGCATAGTCGAGCGCGGCGGCTTTAGTCAAACCAGTGACGGCATGTTTGGTCGCGGTATATGCAGGCCGTTTGATGTCGGCGCGCAATCCATTGCGAGACGAGTCATTAACGATTGAACCGCCGGTTCCCTGATCCACCATGGCTGCAAGTTCCGCTTTCATGCAGAGCCAGACTCCTAGAACATTGACCTCCCACGAGCGTCGGAGCACGTCCGCATTCATTTCATGGATTCGTCCAGTGTCCAACAAAACACCGGCGTTGTTGAATGCGCAGTCGATTTTTCCGTATGTGTCCAAGGTGTGACTGAGCATGCGCTGGACGTCGGAATTTTCAGTGACATCGGTTTGGACCCAGGTCGCCTCTCCACCGTCATTCCGAATATCTTCAGCAACTTCTGCACATAAGTCAGCTCTTCGCGCCGCGATGACCACATTCGCTCCATGCTCGGAAAGGACTTTGGCGGTTGCCCTGCCGATGCCGGAACTGGCACCAGTGACAAGTGCTGTTTTACCTTTCAACATTTGAGGCGTGGAATGGTCGATGTTTAGGGTTGGATTCGATGTCATCAGGCTCCTGCAGAGTTCGAGATTCAGTTGGATTCGGTTGACAAACTGCGATTGTGATGCTAGATTTATCCGCGTATTGTAAGTCGCGACGCGTCGTGTATGCTGTATACTCTGCGGAGTTGCAGGCATCCATGACGTGATCATGGCACTGTGAACGACTGGTGGAGCAAGACGCGGCGGATCCGTGTCTAGAACCATCTCTACCGGCACAATACAGGAGGTTCATTAATGAAACTAAGCTATCTACTCAGGCGGTGGGGATTCCTGCCCTTGACGGTTGCTGTTGCAACAGCGGCGTTCGTTCTAGCCTGTGGTAGCCCGGATGCGCCTGAGCAACCAGCTCCTGCGGCAACCGCCAGACCAGCCGCCACAGCAGCGCCTGCCGAAAAGGCAGCCGCAGCCGCGACTGCGCGACCGGCCGAAAAGGCAGCCGCCGCAGCCACTGCCGCACCTGCGATGAAGGGTGAGGCAGCTGCAGAAGCGGCACCGGCAGCCACCGCGGCACCGGCAGCTACGGCAGCCCCGGCCATGGCCCCCAAGGCTATGGAAGAGGAGGTTGAGGTCGTCTTCGCCACGCGCGGTGTTGGCGCCGTCATTGGTCTTCCAACTGTCGGTCCGTACCGTGGAACTCCGACGCACGGAGGCGGCGTGGAAGAATACTTCTTCGTATTCGAAAACGGCGACCCGATGACTCCAGAACTCGTTGATTCTTGGGACATCGACCCGGCGGGAACCCGCGTCCGCATGAGCATGAAACAAGGCCCCGACGGACAAGGCATTCCGTTCATCCCTCCAGTAGGGTTTGAAGACCAAGACTTTGGAATCGTTGACGCTGACGAAGTAGTCCGCTACTTCAACGAGTCGAACGCCACCACGAACCCAGACACCACTTACGGTAACTCTGGCGACTTGGCGGCAATCTTCTTGGAAGCCAAGAAGATCGACGACTTTACGGTCGAAATCGGTCTAGTATCTCCGGTCTACTTCTGTCTTCCGATCTCGCAGTTCGGTTGCTTGAGCGCAGCACGCGGTCTGTACTACCTCAGTCACCAAGACTCCATGGGAGTTGAGTGGGCACGTGAGCACCACGTCGGCACCGGCGCGTTCCGACAGGGCCACTGCGTACCTGGTGACCGCTGCACGACCGAGGCCGTTGCCGACCACTGGCGCGTACAGCCCGGTATCGACAAGTACACCCAGATCCAGGTTGCAGAGAACAACACTCGTATCGCTATGCTCCGCAACGGCGAAGCAGACTTGGCGCTGTTGGACTTCAAACTGGTCCCAGGCGTTGTGCAAGAGGGCTACCGCTTCCTCGAGACGATGCCCGGCGGCTTCGTTGGTCAGTCCATCATGTACCCAGGGCTTCTCTGGGAGCACTCGCATGCCCGCACTGGCGAACCGCTAGAGCCGTGGAACTGCGAAAACCGTAGCGCCGAAGCAATCGACAATGCTTGCGGTGACGGCCCGAACGAGGGTCCGTACACCGAGGACTTCCCGTGGATTGGTAACCCTTGGGGCACGATTGACAGCCCGTGCTCGGATGGTGACGGTCCTGGTCTCGAGCGATGCGGCAACGCACCGTACGAGGATGTCGACAACCCTCCGGGGATCAGCGACATGGAACAGGCTCGCCTAGTCCGTCTCGCCCAGTCGATCGCAATCGACCGCAACGAGATCAACAGCGTATTCCTGGATGACAAGGGCGCGGGCATCTACTCCGAGTACATGGGCCCGCACTTCCCAGGTTGGGACCCCGACCGAAACACCGGTTGCTGGGACTGGCTAGGGAACCGCATTGACTGCGATCCTCGTGCCGCTGGCACCATCTTTGAGAATGGTGTCCCGTGGACGTTGCCTGATGGTGACCTCGAACTCGCCGATGCACTGCTTGCAGCAGCTGGCTACCCGCTGGTTGACGGTAAGCGTCAAGGCATCGAGAGCATGGTGCTCCAGGCCTACGTTGCTGAGATCGGTGAAGTCAGCCTCGAAATCGCTGACTACATCACTTCGCAGTGGGAACAGCTCGGTATTGAGATCGAGCAGCTAATCGAAGACTACGGCGGAGTCATCTCGCAGAGAATGCGACGCCGTGTGCAATACTTGCCAGTCTTCAAGAACGGCGACGTTCACTCGAACGTCTACCCGCTCGACTGGCCGTTGCCGACAGTTGACACGTCATCCAGCCGACCCGGTTGGGGCGTAGGCTTCGAGTCTCAGCCAGGCGCGAAGTGGCTGTTCGAGATCCTCGGTGAGCAGGACAAGGCCGTGCGTGAGCAGAAACACCTCGAATGGGTGGACTGGTCAATGTACTGGGTACAGTACGCCGGTGTTGTCGAAGTGCCGAAGGGCCTAGTTGCCGGTCCGAGAATTGCATCTTGGAACGGTCGCCAGCAGCACTACAGCAACTGGTCTAGCAACCCTGAGTTCATCGTAATCAGGTAGGTTCCAGAAGAGAATGTGGATTGGAGCCCGGGAATCCTTGGGGTGATCGGGCCCCAACCGCAAAGGTGATGGCGGTTTGCGCGACACTTAGTCCGCGGGCCGTCATCATCGCGCGAAATGTGCCGATTGGTCATGCGGCACCCGCGGGGAGCCGAATACAAATTTGGACACCGACAGTCGTCGGTGAGGGATGGTTACGCCCTCAAGATGGCATAACTTCGATGTAAGTCCACACGAGGACGCAAGGGATCGCTTGGATATAGCTCCGGGAGCCACCAATGTTTCGTTTCTTGGCAGGTCGCATATTAACTTCACTGATCTCCGTGTTCGGTGCCACTCTCGCGATATTTATCCTCGTCCATGTCAACCCGAAAGACCCGCGTGAGATCTTCGTGCCCCAAAGCGGGTATGGTCTAACGCAAGAGAGTTGGAATCGTCTCGGCGATCGTCTTGGGTTCGATAAACCGGCACCGGTTCAGTATGTTGAGTGGCTGGGGCGCGTGTTTAGACTCGATTTTGGCGTTTCGTTGGGTTTGCAGATTGACGTTTGGGACATCATCAAAGGTCGTTTAGGTGCGACTGTGCAGTTAGGTATTGGAGGTTGGTTGATTGCTGTTCTGATGGGTATACCTACAGGGGTGGTGGCAGCCGTTTGGAGGGGAGGTATTTTCGACTACCTAGCCAGGTTCGTGGCTTTGGTTGGACAGGCAGCACCAGCATTCGTTACTGGAATTGTGATGATCTGGCTTTTCTCTGTTAATTTGAATGCGATTTCTGATGACAGCCCGTTTGCCTTTTTAAGGATTTTTGCCATGCCAGCAGGAGGACGGACTCCGGACGAGCTGAGGTGGAAGGAATATGTTTTGCCGTGCCTCGCACTGGGTTGGGGATCGGCTGCGGGCCTGATGCGTTTGACGCGATCCTCCATGTTGGAGATTCTCGATTCAGAGTTTGTGAAGATGGCGAGGGCTAAGGGCGTTGGGAACACGACGGTGATCTTCAAACACGCACTTCGCAACGCGTTGATTGCACCGATTACCTCGATGCTTTTGTTGTTCGCCGGCTTCTTGAACGGCGCATTGGTGGTCGAGATCGTGTTCTCGTGGCCCGGTATCGGTCAGGTGGCGTTGCAAGAAGCGGTGCAAAACAACGACTTCCCGCTACTGCTTGGGACTGTGATCATCTTCCTCATGTACTTCTTGGTGTTTGCCACCCTTGCAGACATCCTCTACACCGTCATCGACCCACGCGTCAGGCTTAGGTAGAGGTTAAGCTTCAACGCGCAACTTTAGATTCTTGGGGTAACTGCGAATGGCAACAGAAGCTGACAGGACGGAAACCACAACGGGTTCCGCTACCGAGGAAACCACTCAAGGCGTCGCTTATTTTGTGCGAGGTTCGAACCCGTTCACTTTGATTTGGTACTACCTTCGTAGGTACCCGATCATTCCGATATTCATCCTGTCGCTGTTGTTGATCGCCGCGATCATTGGGCCGTACGTAGCGCCATTTCCGCGTGACAAGGGCTTTTCTCACGATCGCAACCTTGGGTTGTGGGAACGATCGCGCGCCGCATACATTCCACTAGGCGGCACAACAATCGCCGAGTTGAGCTATCGATCGTGCGATTTCATCGACCCCAACGGCGGTACTCAGTCGGAAAACATTGCACAGTGTGGGAAACTGCACATCCTCGGTGCCGACCACACAGGTCGGGACATCTTCAGTCGATTGCTCCACGGCTCAAGAATTTCGATCGCGGTAGTCACGTTCTCACTGACATCCGGAATGATACTCGGCACCGCGGTCGCGCTATTCAGCGGATACTACGGCGGGGTATTCGACGAACTCGTCACGCGGTTTGTAGATATCTGGAACGCGCTTCCATTTTTGATGGTTGCAATCGTGGTGACGCAACTGTTCGGGGCAAAAATCGAGGTGTTGCTCTGGAAAGTCGATATGTTGTTGTTCGTCTTGATGCTGGTCGCTTGGGTAGGATTCGTCCGAGTGATTCGCGCGCAAGTTTTCGTGTTGCGCGAATTGGATTACGTAGCAGCCGCTAGAGTCGCCGGCGCCTCAGACATCCGCATCATTTGGAAGCATCTGGTGCCCGGCATCATGAATACAGTCATCGTTGTCGCCAGCCTAAACACCAGCGGTCTGATCCTCGCCGAGTCGACGCTCAGTTTCGTAGGCGCAGGTATACAACCACCAACGCCAGCGTGGGGTGTGATGACCAACGAGGGACGCGACTATATCTTGGAAGCGCCACACCTCACCTTAGTTCCGGGAACCGCCATATTCCTTGTGGTTTTGTCAATGAACTTCTTCGGTGATTGGTTGCGAGACCGTCTCGACCCGCGGCTGCGACAGGTCGCCTAAGCCCCTAATAGGAGGTGCAGATGAAAAACTACGCACTTGCACTCTTAATTGGCGTGTGGGGATTGTCAACGTTGACAGTCGCTGCCTTGGCGTGCGGAGAAGTAACTTCGCAGTTCGAGACAATTCAAACCTTCGAAGCGGAACAGAAAGTAATCAATGCCACCGCAACTGCTGAAGCAGTTATCGCCGAGGGCGGTGATCCAGATGCCGGCATTCAGGTCGGAGCGAACACCATCGCAGCGCAGATTCAAGCCACAGCGCAAGCCAGAGCTACGGCCGACGCAGAAACCGGTAGCGAGACTGGAGGAAGAGCAGTCGGCACCGACGCAGGTTCCGAACAGGCACAAGTGGAAGGTGCCGAAGCCGAAGAGATTGAAGTCCCAGAGGGCCCTGCGCTAGAAGGCGAAGCAACCGTCATCATGGCTGATCCTTCGAGATTTGAACCGGAAATATTAAAGATCAAAGTAGGAACGACGGTAACTTGGGAGAACCCGCGCGGTAGCCCTTCAAGTGCCACTGCATTTGATGATGCCGCCGAACAGTTCAATACCGGCGAATTGTGGAAATCTTCGTTCAATCCAGAAGTCGGTAGCGCATCTCACACTTTCCAAGTCGTAGGTTGCCACCGCTACCGGTCTGAGTTTTCCGGCGACACCGCTACCGGCGCTGTCTGCGTCGTTGAATAGAGATTGAGAACCGACTGGGATTGAAACGCCGTATCCGTGATACGAGATGAGGCGTTTTATTCTGGGTTATCCGCCACCGACGGGCCGGACGATCTCCAAGGTATCCCCATCATTAATGATGGCCTCTGCATAATTGTCGCGTGGCACGACATCACCGTTATGCGCTACGGCC
>VXTA01000149.1:0-2003 GCA_009837685.1 Chloroflexota bacterium
GCGTAATGGAAGCGCTGAGAGGTCACCGTTCCAGCGAACCCGGGCAGATCGATCTCATAACTCAATTCTCCGAGTCGACGAACGTACCGTTGCTTTACCTAACCGCCGACAGAGACCTCTGGCGACAAATCCGCGAACAAAGCATTTGAAATTGACTCACCTGCCCCATGCCCAACTCCAAACTCCCCACCTCTCTCCACATCATCGGCGCTGGCACTCCGACGCCTACTCCTACTCGCTTCGGCTCCGCCTACGTTGCAGATGTTGATGGGGAGAAGAT
Organism: Chloroflexota bacterium; assembly: GCA_009837685.1. Lineage (GTDB taxonomy): Bacteria > Chloroflexota > Dehalococcoidia > Lucifugimonadales > Lucifugimonadaceae > Bin127. Next base: position 281 of record VXTA01000149.1, read on the forward strand.
CATGTTCGATTGCGGGCCGGCGACCACTCATAAGTTGGTGCAGTCTGGGCTTTGGCCGACTGAGATTGACAATCTGTTTTTCACTCACCACCACTTCGATCACGACATTGATTATCCCTGCTTCCTGCTATGCCGCTGGGATCAGTCGATTGGGAAGGAGAACACGTTGAGTGTGTATGGTCCGACGCTGACTGAGCGGATCACGCATGGGGTGCTGGACAAAGAGGAGGGGATTTTTGCTCATGATTGGATCGCGCGGGTGAGTCATCCGCTCAGTCAGAAAATCCACGTCAATCGAGGAGGAACTCTGCCGCGCAAGCCTCCGGTGGTCTATGCACGCGACGTCGGACCCGGCACCGTCAAGACCGCTGACAAGTGGGAGGTTACGGCCGCGCCTGCCGAGCACGTCCAGCCATATCTCGACTCATTGGCTTATCGTCTCGACACCAAAGGCGGCAAGTCGATCGTCTTTACTGGCGATACCCAGCCTTGCGACTCGGTTACGGAACTGGCGCGTGATGCCGACGTTATGTTGTGCATGTGTTGGGACGATCAAGAGGTAATGAATGAGGATGGAGAGTCGTTTGGACAGTGCGGCACTACCGGCGCCGGTCGAATGGCCGAAGCCGCGGGTGTCAAAAAGCTCGTACTCGTTCATATGGGGCCACACATCTCACAGCACGGCCCGTTAGAAAAAGGCATCGGCGACATCCGCGAGGTCTACAACGGCCAAGTAGTCTACGCCGAGGAGCTGATGAAACTCGACGTCTAATTTTCGGATGGGCGACTGACTATGCCCACAACCCTCCACATCCTAGGTGCCGGCACACCACACCCAACGCCGTTCCGCTTCGGATCGTCCGCCGTTCTCGAAATCGACGGCGAATTACTGATGTTCGACTGCGGTCCGGCAACGACGCACAAGCTGGTAAAAGCTGGACTCTGGCCCACAAAGATCGACCACCTCTTCTTCACTCACCACCACTTCGACCACGACGTCGACCTGCCGTGTTTCCTACTCTGCCGCTGGGATCAGTCCATTGGCAAAGAAAACACCTTGAACATCTACGGCCCACCACCGACCGAGCGCCTCGTTCACGGCATCATGGACGAAGAGAATGGTGTCTTTGCCCATGACTGGTACGCCCGAGTCCACTTCCCAATTAGTCAAAACGTCTACGTCAATCGGGGCGGCACGCTTCCGCGCGATCCACCGGTCGTCTACTCACGAGACATAGGACCTGGCATTTTTCTGACAAATGAACGTTGGAAAATCACCTCCGTTTCCACAGTCCACGTCCAGCCCTATCTCGTATCTCTCTCCTACCGCGTCGACACAGCATCCGGCAAATCCATCGTCTTCACCGGCGACACCGAACCCTGCGACTCCCTAACCGACCTCGCTCAAAACGCTGACATTCTCATCGCCAACTGCGCCAACGACCAGGCGACTCTCGAAGCTAAGGACCTCAACTACGGACAACTCGGCACCATAACCGCCGCCCAAATGGCCGAAACCGCAGGTGCCAAAACCCTCGTCCTCACCCACACATCGCCCGACTTAGCCATACACGGCCCCATGGAACGAGCCATCGGCGACATCCGCGAACACTACGGCGGAAAAATCATCTTTGCGGAAGAACTCATGAAACTCGAAATCTGACGCAAGAAATCTATCGAACCACCGTCAACCTCCGGCCAGTCTTTCCTTCTGGTGTCTTAC
>VXTA01000149.1:2013-7616 GCA_009837685.1 Chloroflexota bacterium
CACTACGACGGCTAAATAATCTTCGCGGAAGAACTCATGAAACTGGAAATCTAACTTAAGACATCCTCCGAATCGCGCCAAACTTCCGCCGATCTTTCATTCCGATGTCTTACTGATAAAGTGAACTGGTCGCGTCAGCACGAAGATAGACGTACACCCTAGTTCAAGATGTTGAAGTCGTGAGAAACCTGAGCTTGAATGACGCGTTCTGTGTGCGCGACGCCTGGATTGACGAGGACAGCTTTTCCCAATCACATGCGCTCGAACCCGAAACGGCACTGCACATTCCCTTACTGCTTCTAATTAAGCCGGTTCGAGTCGTCTAGCATGCCGAAAATAAATTACGACTTCCAGACCTTGCGAGGAGATGTCTTCGGCGGTGTCACGTCCGCAGTGATCGCGTTGCCGGTAGCCCTCGCTTTTGCCATCGCGGCTGGTCTGGATCCCATCGCTGGCATCTATGGCGCGATCGCGGTCGGTTTCTTCGCGGCAGTGTTCGGCGGAACACGATCCCAGATCTCCGGCCCCACAGGATCGATGACCGTGGCCATGGGCGTCATCGTCACCGCGAACGCCGACAACTTAGCCGCCGCGTTCACCATCGTCATCATGGCCGGACTGATACAGCTCTTGCTAGGGGTGCTTCGGATCGGACGCTTCGTCGAGTACACACCCTATTCCGTCATCTCCGGGTTCATGTCCGGAGTGGGAATCATCATATTCCTGACCCAGACACTGCCATTTCTAGGTGCTGAGGTCGCCACTGGCGGGCCGGTAGGGGCTATCCGTGCCTGGCCCGACTTGATCAACCACTTCAATCCTAGTGCGCTCATCCTCGGCGCGGTGACTCTTGCTGTAGCAGCGCTTTGGCCCGAACGATTCAGCAGGTTCTTCCCCGCTACAATGGCCGCCCTGGTCATAGGCACCTTCCTCGGAATACTTTGGTTCACCGATGCCCCCGTCATCGGCGAAGTCCCCACCGGATTGCCTGAACTCGTAACTCCGGACCTTTCGACTGGCACATTGCTCAGGGCTATTCAACCAGCACTTGTCATCGCACTCGTCGGGTCAGTTGACACTTTGCTCACATCTTTAGTAGCTGACTCGATGACCCACACCCGGCACAACCCCGACCGCGAACTCCTAGGACAGGGAATCGGAAATGTCGTGACCGGGTTCATCGGTGGTCTCCCTGGCTCCGGCGCGACACCCGGGACCGTCGCCAACATCCGGGCCGGAGGTTGGACACCCCTATCAGGCGGCCTGTGCGTAGCAATACTTTTGGCGATCGTGATGGAGCTCGGGCAATATGTCGCGTCTATCCCCATGGCTGTCCTTGCAGGAATCCTCATAAAGGTCGGATGGGACACCATCGATTGGCGATTCATCACCAGAATCTTCTACGTCCAGAGAGATCATCTGCTGGTGATGCTCCTCACTCTGGGACTCACCGTGTTTCTCGACCTCGTAACCGCCGTCGCGGTCGGCATGATCGCTGCTGGTGTCACCAGCGCTAAACAATTCGAACGGCTCGAGTTGGACAGCGTCATTTCCGTTCCCCTGCTCGACCAAGTCTTCTTCAAAGACTATGAGAATCTCGATGATATCGATGTGTTCTCCGCACAAGTCGGTTTGGTAGCCCTCAAAGGCACATTCTCCGTCGCTTCCGCCTCCAAATTGATCAACGCCATCAGTATCGACATCCGCGACCACGAGGTCGTAATCCTCGACTTCTCCGACACCATATACATGGATGACAGCGCAGCACTCGTCGTTGAGCAGATGATCGACACTGCGGACAACGAAGATACTGAATGCATCGTCATGGGACTAGACGGGCTTCCCGCCACAACGCTGCGAGCACTTAACATCCTGCAGAACGTCCCTGAGGATCACTTCGCCGACAACTTAGACGAAGCTAGAGAGATCGCACGAAGCATTCTCGACCGTCGAGCCGAAGCCGCTGCTTAGGCGTTTTCAAGGTGTCCAACACTCTAACCCTATCCCTCTGTGGGAGAGGGATAGGGGATTAAACCATTTCGCGCTGCATCTGAGCCAAGCCCATCGGTCCGAGCTCCAGCGCGCGATTATGCCAATCCTTCAAATCGAAGGAAGAGCCTTGTGCTTTTCGCGCTCGTTGGCGGGATTCCAACCAGACTCGCTCACCGACTTTGTAAGAAATCGCCTGCCCCGGAATGCCGAGATAACGGTCTATTTCGCTGGCAACAAAATCAGGCGGAAAGTGCACTCGATCGCGCATGAACTCCAGTGCGAGATCGGGTGTCCAAACTTTGCCGGGATAGAACTCGGAATCGTCTGGTATGCGCTTTTCGAGGTGCATTCCGATGTCGATGATGACACGTACGGATCGCAGGGCTTGGGCATCGAGCATTCCCATGTAGTAGTCGGGGTTTTCGAGATATCCGAGCTCGTGCATCAATCTCTCGGCATACAGCGCCCATCCTTCGACATAGCCGGATGTGCCGGCGAGGAGGCGTTGGTATCGAGACAGTTGGTCCGACAGTGTCATCGTTGTCGCGATCTGGAAATGGTGTCCGGGTACCCCCTCGTGATATGCGATTGAGACCTCGCGCCAGAGAGGGAACGATGTTTTGCCTCCGGTGGGATACCAAGTCCGCCCGGGTCTGGAGAAATCCTCCGAGGGTCCGGTGTAGTACATGGCAAGTGCGCCGCCGGGTGGAGCGATCAATGCCTCGATCTTTTTGACTGGTTCGGTGATGTCGAAGTGTGTGCCGTCCATGTCGGCAATTGTCGAGTCTTGCAGATTCTGCATCCACTCTGTGAACCCGTCAACGCCGTCAATTGCGCGTTTCGGGTCGCTTTCAAGCACCTCGACCGCTTCGTCGATTGTGGATCCTGGTTTGATCTGGTCTGCTGCCTTCTGCATCTCTGACTGTACCCACCGGAGTTGTTCCCACCCCCATTCGTACGTCTCGTTCAGATTCAGGTCTATGCCGTTGTAAGAACGCGAGGTAAGCGCGTAGTGCTCTTTTCCCACTGCGTCCCGCTCGCGAGCTTTTGGCAAATAGTCGCTCCGCAGATACTCAGCGAACTTGGAATACGCAACGTTCGCCGAAGTCGCTGCGTCCGACAATCTTGATGCCAAGGCATGGTCAACCTCATCTGACTCAGCACCGGAATCGGCGATCCCGCCGAAGAATGGCGTCGCATCGCCTTTGCCAATCCAAGTCTCGATCTGCTCGATGCAACCAGCCGTCTGTCGTTTCGAAGCAGTTATCTTCCTGTCGATACCCTCGTCCAAAGTCGCTTGGTAAGATGCCAGAGAATCTCCGATCCCTTCCATCCGAGACGCGATGTTTTCCCAGTCTTCCATTGAAGACCTAGGCATTAGATCGAAGATCTGACGGAGAGACTGCACCGGCGAATGCAGAATGTTCATTCCGGAGTAGTGCAACCCGGCCTCGTGCTGGTCGATTGACCACGACATCTCCTCTTGCACTGTCTCGCTGCACCTCCGCTCCCGCAACGTCTCTGCTCTTTCTGCTTGAATCCGCTTCAACACATCCCGCTCAGCATCATACGACCGTTGCGACCCGTCGGGTGAATAGTCCGGCATCAGATGGTCGTAACCCGGAACTCCGAGATAGGTCGCCACGATGGGATTGAGCTCCGCCAGCGTCTCAACGAAACCGTCCGCGATCTCAAAGATTTTCGACATCTATCTTTCTCCTCAGTTGTCGCCGACTAACGTGTATTTGAAACCGCCCAATCGGAATTCGCCGTCTTGAATGGAGAGCGTCTCCCCTGCTCCCCTATTGCCGGACACTTTGAAAGTGGTGTCGGAGATCAACCGAGCGGTAGCCGGAGCATGCAGAAGGTACGCCGAAGCCTCATGTCCGCTGAACTGCAACTCATCATCCGAAACTGCAGTGACCCGCATCCAGAATCCGGGTTCGGTGAAATACACTCCCTCGAATTCCCGCAACTTCGAACTCTCATCCGACGTCGGAATCTCATGCATGACATCCGTAGGAGCGATGGGCATCTCATCCCAATCCTCAATCACTGCATCTAACAATGTCTGAGCCAAGGATGCGGAAATCGCGTTCGGCCAAAGGTTTGTTAGAACAATCACCCCAGTCTGAAACGGAGCGTGGAACATCGTCTGCGTACCGAAACCATGAATACCACCGCCGTGTCCGTGATATACCCGATCACCCGATCTAGTAGCGCGCCAACCCACGCATAGCCCAATCGTCCAATCTCCGTCCAGGTACGCAGGATGCAACATCTCTCGACGGCTGCGATCGCCGAATAATCTCCCTCCAGCATCGTCTCCCCGTCGCATGATGTGGGCCAACCATTTTGTTAAGTCAGCAACGTTGGTCATCATCTGGCCTGCAGCGTTCATGCCTTCGAGTTCAGAGTACGGAGCGACCCGCAACGTTTCCGAACCCGGTGCTGGTTGGCTATATCCGATTACTTGATGCAGACCCACAACCGAGGCCATATCGAAAACCGTCTGCATCATACCGAGTCGATCCAAAATCTCCTTCTCTACGAACTGTTCGTATGGCTGACCTGACAATCGACTTATCACTTCGCCGAGGAAGCCATAAGCCATATTGGAGTATTTCCAAGCGCTGTCGGGTGGGATGACCATTTGCACTTCGTCGATGCGATCTAGCATGGTCTGCATCGTGGCAAACGCTGGCGCATCCCAATCAGTCGCGGGATGTTCAGTAGTAAGTCCCGAGTAGTGAGCCGTCATCCGTCGCAGCGTCACGTCTTCGAGGTCACCTGCGATTCCGGCGGCTGATGTGAACTCCGGGATGTAGAGCAAGAGCGGATCATCCAACGACAGCATCGACGATTCTTGCAGCATCATCAACGCGGTAGCGGTTGCCGTCTTGGTGTTGGACGCGACCCGGAAAATGCTGTATTCATCGGGTGCTTGCCGGTTCCCAAGTTGCGTCTCTCCGAACCCCTTGAACCAAGCCAATTCCGACCCGCAAACCATTCCAACCGCGATCCCTGGAATTCGGTGCGCGAGTCTCACCTCTTCGACGTAGTCCTCCCACATCCGGATCTTGTCGTTGGCATCAGAAGAAGACATGTTGTGGTGTTCTAGGCTGGTAGGACTATTGACATTCAACGGTTTAACATCACCATCACTGAATACTAAATCGCCTTACACCGGTATCCGGCACGATGAAGATAGCAGAAGCCAAGATCGATGTAATCAAGTTTGAAGTCCCGCGCATAAGCATTAACGACGCACGCGGAGGCATGGGAGGCAAGCTGACGGCTGGCGTTCTGAGGCTAATCACCGAATCGGGCGCGGAAGGCAACGCCCATATCGGCGACCGGGGTGGTGGAGGCGCAACGACGATCCGCGCGTTCCAATCAGCGTTCGAAGGTCGCCTAATCGGCACGAAAATCGCAGACCGCGAAGCGCTCTGGCATCAACTCAACCCCATGTCCGGGCACGGCGCAACAACATCCTTGCACTCCCTCTGGTCACACATCGACGTAGCAATGTGGGACGCCGCTGGTAAGGCCGCCGACATGCCCGTCCACGAAATGCTCGGTACCGCACGTCGAACCACAGAGGTCTATGC